>DASZPC010000034.1:0-2009 GCA_035550455.1 Chitinophagales bacterium
AATTCTCCCAATCCCCTAATTCCCCAATTCTCTAACCCCCCAATCACAAATCCCAAATCGCCCTTCGCAAATCCCATCCCCAATTACCTCATTACCTCATTACCGAATTATCAAATTCCTCAAATCCCCAATCGCATCTCCCAAATCACAAATCCCTTTACGCTTCAAAAAATCCGCCCATAAACGTATTGCACCAATACCTGAAAGTATCCAGCGCATCGGCCTGCTGCTCCACCTTCTTTCGGTCGGCTTTAATAATTTTTCCGTTCGGCAGGGCCTCTACAAACTTACAGTCAAATATCAGTGCGGCGGCGTTTTCAGGGTCAATCAGCACCTTATGGTGTTCCAATATGCCATTTACCAACACCTGGTTTTCCTCTAATTTCGGGTTGCTTTCAGGTATGCGCATCCGCGCCATATTTATTTTCAGTTCCTGCATTATAATCCGGTAGTAATTGTTGTTGTCGCTCACCATCGCATTACTGTGCCTCCCCGTCGAATCGCCCGTTACTATAAAAAAAGCGTCCCTGAATTTGGTGCGCAACACATTACAAAGGCTATAAATATTGCTGTTGGCAAGTTTAATGCAATGCGTTACAAACACTGTGTTATCATAGTGCTGTATCACGCTGCAACATATCGGGTTCCGGTTAAAATCAAACGACAGGTAAACCGGGTATTCGTTGTTAATATGGCACCTCGCCACATGCTTTTGCTCATCAAAAGCAAAACAAAACCTGCTGCTGCTCGCCTTATTGGGCAGGCAATAGTAAAGCTCTAAAAACACCCCGCGCGGAAGCGTCCGCGCAGCATCGGCACTTTCCTCCCCGCCCAATATGCCTGCCTGCTCGGCATCGTCCGCCGTTATCCTGAAATACCGCCACCCGCGCATCTGCCCACCCTCTGCCTTTCGTGCCAGTTGGTAGGCCCAGTTCGCCGTTCCCTTTACATTGCCTATAATCTTCGCGCGGCCCCGCGTTTTGGTCAATGTGCTGCGCACTGCAAACCAGGCCTCCTCGCCCATCCGGCTGGCCTCATCAATTACTACCGCCTTTACATCATCACCATATAATAAATCTGGGTTGTCAGCCGACTTAAAAAATATCACCGCTCCATTGCTCAGGGTAATGGTAAGTTCCGACTTATTCATTTTATAAATGCTTTTATTGGTAATAAACCTTCCCATCCGCCTAAAGGCTATTTTGGCCTGGCTGTACACCGGCGATACCCACCAGTAGTTATCGCCCTCCTTGCCTTCCAGCGCCTGTTCAAACAGCCACACTATACAGCCCGTTGTTTTCCCAACCTTGGTGCTGGCTTCCACTATGCAATACCGTTCGGGCGCATCAATAAATGCCGCCTGCTTTTCATAACCTGCAACGTTGGCTGGCCGGGTATAACCTATCTTTCTATTTTTCATCTATTTTGCTCTATTTTATCTACTTTTCAAACCTAATTAATTGAAAGTGAGCATGTTATCTACTTTAGACCATAAAATAGATAACTCACTGAAAATCAATTCAATCTATCTTCAAAGTAGTCCAGGCAATCTCATCCGTATCCTTCTCCTTCGGCTCGCTATCGCCTAAAACACAAAGCTTCGATAGGCCATAAGGGGCCATCTTAAAAAACATATTCGCCCTTTTTTCGGGGCTCATATCTTCAAGCGCAGCGCCCAGTTGTTCAAATTCCCTTTCCAAAAGGTCTTTTATTTTTTCGCGCATTTCTTTGCTGTTCTTATTGGGCACGCCTTTCTTGCGCCCGCCGGTTTTATAACCCATTGCCATAAATTTCGTTGGTTTAAAATGTAATGCCTCTCTTTAAGCCTCAAGGCAATAGGCTTTTTACTGCTTGGTAGGATGTGTCTTGCAACTTCGTGCAACTTTAATGGCCGTTGCCGCCACCTGCGGTGTTTTCCGCCGTCCGCTACGGCGCAGTGCCGGGCATTTCACAGCGGCAGTACTGAAACCGCTTTTAAAACCCGGCAGCACAAAAATAAGCCTGCCAGG
>DASZPC010000035.1:0-1576 GCA_035550455.1 Chitinophagales bacterium
TTCGGTAACGAGGTAGATGGGGTGGGGCAGGAGGTGGTAAGTGTTGCCGATGTGGTTATTGAAATTCCGCAGTTTGGAACCAAACACTCCCTTAATATAGCAGTAAGCGCTGGTATAGTGGTTTGGGATGTGGTAATGAAAATAAAAAGCTTAACTTGAATCCATGCAAAGTGCACGTGCTGCCCTTATCAATTTATTGATTGCTGCTTTTTTAATTACTGCACTGGTTTGGGGGCTTAAACCCACACATAAGGAACTGATATTTGCCGGTACTGGCATACGGGATACCCTGGTTACTGCAAAATTTAGCCCCGGGGCAGGGCTTTCGGCTGTTTTTACAAATAATGATAGTGTTGGTTACGCATTTTATGTAACACCGGCCGGTTATAATTTTTATTCGGATTCAGACATAGTGCGGAGTGTTTTGAAAAGTGCAACCACCCCCGAACAAAAGGCAATGGCGTTGTGGCGCTTTATGACCAACTGGACGCGTCATGCGGCCACGCCTTCTTTTACCATTCAGGAAAAATACAACCCGGTTATGATGGTAAACTGTTTTGAGGGTGGCTTTTGCGATGACCGGAATGCCGCGCTTGCCAATCTTGCTACTGTAGCAGGGTTTCAATCGCGCGTGTATCACTTGCGTGGCCATATTGTGGCTGAAATATTTTATGATAACGCCTGGCACATGTTCGATGCCGATAAAGGATTATACTATTTAAGCCCCAATGGTACAGTAGCCAGTGTGGAGTATCTGCACCAACATCCCGAAACTATTGCGGCAAAAACAAAAGAGTTGAAAGGTATAGTGCCCCGGTTGCAAAACAGGCTAAGTGCGCATGCATTGGCCGGCAATGTTTGGGTGTCAGATTATTACCAATATACTTACCGGGGTTGCAATATGCGCCTGTATTTAAACCCCGGCGAAACATTGCAGTTTGAGGTAACCCCCGCCGGTACGCTTGCCAACTTAATAAATGCTGAAATAAACCCCGGCAGTGGCCCGCTTTATCAGCGTAGCGGTAAATATTTTGCGCATACAAGTTGGCAACAGCTAAATGCAGATAGTGTTGGGATGTACTACCGCCGGTATTTTCCGTTTCCTGTGCAACAGTTTACCATTGGTATGGATAGTGGTGGTGCTTCAGTTCCGGTGGCAGTGTATTATTCTTCTGATAATCAGCACTGGTATTATAAAGGGGTAATAGCAGGATATTCAAAGTTGAGTTTCTCTACGTTCTCAACCGATGGTTCAAATTTTACCTTCATTTATAACATAAGGTTTGTCCCTCTTGCTTTAACAGAATATAATTTTAATCCGGCAATCAGCATCGAAACCGGGTTCACTTTCTCCGATAAACTCTTTTTTAATAATCCCCGGCAGGCATTTGAAATACGCCCGGTTGATGCCGTAGGCAGTGTTGGTGTAAAGGTTTGGCAAATGCAGTAAACTGCATTAAACATAGTGCAGCCCCGGCGCAAAATCTTCATTCAACAAGTCCACCATTTTTAAATAATCATCTTGCTTATCGGAAAAATTAATATGCGTGGTGTTTACCAGCACAATACGCTGGTG
>DASZPC010000036.1:0-13651 GCA_035550455.1 Chitinophagales bacterium
TCTATTTTTATCTAAAATAGATAATAAATTGATATTCAATATATTATAACTTAAAAATAGAAAAAATAGACAAAATTAGATGATAGTTTTTGTTGATTATCAATGAGTTGCGAATTAAAAATAGATAACAATATGATTATCAATTAAATAGAGAAGTAAGTTTTGGCTTAAAGAATGGGCTGAAGCAACCGGTTGATTATAATGAAGGGGTGTTTGTGTTGTTACCTGTTAGCTGTTTGCATTTGCAGGATAATTGAATTACAGATTGTTGTTTTTTGCTGTTTAAAACTGCCCTGTTTTAAGCGTGTGGGTACCCGGTAGGCTGAGTGCAGTATTTTTCTATCTTTGCCCGCCTTCGGAAAATAAAAATGCCGAATGGCGTTTAAAGCACGTTGAGCGTGAGCCTGAAAGAGAAAATTGACCTGAAAAAATTGCCCAGCCACATTGCTGTTATTATGGATGGCAACGGCCGCTGGGCAGGCAGATTTGGTAAAACGCGCATTTTTGGGCACACCAACGGGGTAAATGCCGTAAGGCAAACCTCTGAGGCTTGCGCCGAACTGGGGGTAAAATTTCTTACCCTTTATGCGTTTTCAACCGAAAACTGGTTACGGCCCGAAACTGAGGTATCGGCTTTAATGGCATTGCTGTTAAAAACGATTAAAGCTGAACTGAAAACGCTGCTGAAAAATGATATTCGCCTGAAGGTTATAGGCGATGTGGGGTTACTGCCCAAAGGGGTGTATAAGGAGTTGAAAGATGCTATTGAACGCACTGCCAACAACACCCGGATGGATTTAATACTGGCCCTGAATTACAGCGGTAAAAGCGAAATTACCAGGGCCGTAAAGCAGATAAGTGAGGCGGTAAAAAGCGGTGCTTTAGAACCAGGGCAAATTGACGAGGAGATGATAAACCGGCATTTGTACACGGCCAACATGCCCGACCCAGAATTGCTGATACGCACGAGCGGCGAAAAGCGTGTGAGCAATTTTTTGTTGTGGCAACTGGCCTATGCCGAGTATTATTTTACCGATGTGCTGTGGCCCGATTTTAATAAAGAGGAATTGTATAAAGCCATTATTGATTACCAGAACCGCGAGCGCAGGTTCGGAAAAACAAGCGAACAGATAAAGACGACATGAAGGTTACCCTGAAAATAAGTTTTCTCGCGGCTTTTGTATTTATCCTCTCTGCCATTCGGGTACATGCCCAGGATTCGCTTAGCCTGTTCGATTACGGCAAGGGCGGCGAATACCAATTGGCCGGAGTAAAAGTAGAAGGGGCCAAATTCCTCGATTCCCGCATTTTGGTTACCCTTTCGGGCCTTACCATTGGCGATAAAATAAAAATACCCGGCGAGCAAATACCTAAGGCCATTAAAGCCCTTTGGCGGCAGCGCCTTTTTACCAATATTTCGGTAGTGGCCGATAAAATTGAAGGCGACAAGTTATACATCACTATCCATGTGGAAGAGCGCCCGCGCATTGCCCGTTACCAGATTATAGGCATTAAAAACAGCGATGCCGATGAAATACGTAAAAAAATAGATTTCCGCGCCGGTAGCATCCTTACCGAAAACATGAAAAGCACAGCCATTAATGTTATCCGCAACTATTACATTGATAAAGGCTTTTTAAATGTAAAAGTGATAATTGACGAAAAGAAAGATTCAACCCTTACCATGGCCAACAGCGTGGTGCCGGTTATACGCATCATAAAAGGCGATAAGGTAAAGATTGACCAAATCAACTTTTTTGGCAACAAAATATTCCCTTCGGCCAAGCTGCGCCACCAAATGAAGGAAACCCACGAGAAGCCCCAGTTTGATGCTTTCGGCTTTTTCAACTTCCGCAAAAACCTGGAAAAAGATTCTATCCACTTAAAATGGTACCAGGTGCTGGGCAATATATCGCCGCTTAGTTTGTGGTGGTACTGGCAGCATAACACGCATGTTAACCTCAATATCTTCCAGTCATCGAAACTGAAACGCGATGATTACGAGGACGACAAGCAAAAAGTAGTGGAATTTTACAACAACAAAGGCTACCGCGATGCCCGCATTGTTTCGGACACTATATATACTATTGACGAGCGCAACATCCGCATCAATATCCATGTAAATGAAGGCCGCAAGTATTACTTCCGCAACATTTACTTTAACGGCAACACCAAGTACCCCGATTCGGTGCTGGCTAAAATTGTAAATATTAAACGCGGCGAGGTGTACAGCCAAAAGCTGCTGGATGAAAGGATTTTTATGAACCCCAACGGCGGCGACCTCAGTTCATTATATATGGACGATGGCTACCTGTTTTTCAGTGTAACGCCGAATGAGGTAAAAGTGGAGGGCGACTCAATTGATATTGAGTTACGCATCAGCGAAGGGGCGCAGGCTACCATTAATGAGGTGCGTATTGTGGGCAATACCAAAACCAATGAAAAGGTTATCCGCCGTGAGTTGCGCACCATACCGGGCAATAAATTCAGCCGTACTGACCTTATCCGCTCACAACGCGAAATTGTAAACCTGGGTTATTTCGATGCCCAGCAGTTAGATGTAGTGCCTATACCGAACCCCGAAAACGGTACCGTGGATATTGAATACCGTGTGGTTGAAAAGCCTTCGGACCAGTTGGAACTTTCAGCCGGTTATGGCGGGCAGGCTACGGCCACCAACACCGGTGGTTTGTTTGGTACGCTGGGGGTAAACTTTACCAACTTCTCTATCCGCAATATATTTGATAAAAAAGCATGGAGCCCGCTGCCTTCCGGCGATGGCGAGCGCTTTGGTATAAGGGTGCAGTCTAACGGGCGGGCCTTTCAGTCGTACAGCGTATCGTTTACCGAACCGTGGCTGGGTGGTAAAAAACCAATGTCGCTTAACTTAGCGTATAACCAGTTGCGCGCCAACAACCTTAACCCGCTGGACTATACCCAAATTATTGGCCACTATATTTCGAGCAGCGTGTATGTAGGTTTAGCCACCAGGCTTAAATGGCCCGATAACTTCTTTACCGGCGAAATTGGTTTGGAATTCCAGAACTATATCCTCAGTAATTACTCCTCTTATTTCACCTTTACCGATGGGCGGGCTATTAACCTTAACCTGCAATTAACCATCTCCCGCGATTCGCGCGATATGGTGGCCCCTACCTATTATAACCGTGGTATTTACTTTATGGCGCAGGGTAAGTTTACATTGCCTTACTCGTATATATTTCCGGGCCGCAGGGATATTAACTACCAGGACCCCACCCTTACCGATGCTGAAAAGTATAAGTGGGTAGAGTTTCACAAGTGGAAGTTTATGTTTGAATGGTACACACCAATTTGGAAAAACCTGGTGTTTAAAGCCTCGGCTAACCTTTCGTTCCTTGGCCTTTATAATCCCGACATTGGGTATTCGCCATTTGAACGCGTTGAATTGGGTGGCGATGGTTTAAGTAACCTGAACGAGGCCTCGCAGTTAGGCCGCGATATTGTATCGCTGCGCGGTTACCCTATTGTAACCCCAACCGGAGGTTCGCCTATTTACAATAAGTATTCAATTGAAATCCGTTATCCGATATCGCTGAACCAGTCGGCTACTATTTATGCGCTCATGTTTGCCGATGCAGGTAACTACTGGACTTCCATCCACGATTACCGCCCTTACGACCTTGCCCGTTCGGCCGGTGTGGGTGTGCGTGTGTTTTTACCTATGTTTGGCCTGCTTGGTTTCGATTATGGTTTTGGTTGGGACAGGGCAAAATTTGGTTTAACCCCAACCGGCAGCAACATCTTTTCGAAATACGGCCAGTTCAGGATTATACTTGGCCGCGAGCCTGAATAATAAGATTTGTGAAAAAATGGTAATGCCTGTGTAATTTGGCAAAGCAATTGTTCTAAGAATAAAAATACACGTTATGAAAAAGCTGGTAACCGCAGTTATAATAATGTTAATGGGCAGCAGCGCCTTTGCCCAAAAGTTTGCTTATGTGGATATGGATTACATTTTAGGTAAGCTGCCCCAATATGCCGAAGCCCAAAAGCAACTGGATAAAATTGCCGATGGCTGGCAAAAAGAAGTGGAAGCCAAAATGAAAGAGGTGGACGATATGTATAAGCAGTTTCAGGCCGAACAGGTGTTGATGACAGAGCCTATGAAGCAGCAGAAAATGAAGGATATAGAGGCCAAAGAGAAAGATGTGAAGGAATACCAGAAAGCCAAGTTTGGGCCCAATGGCGAGTTATTTAAAAAGCGCCAGGAACTGATTAAGCCCATTCAGGATAAAATATACAACGAAATACAAAAATATGCCATTGCCAAAGGGTACGATATTATTTTCGACCGCTCCAGCGGGGCTACCATGCTTTACTCCAGCGACCGGTACAATAAAAGCGATGACATATTGCAGGCACTGGGTATTACCGGCAAATAGCCTGTAAGCCGCGTGTTTAGGAGGGTTAACGGAAAAAATTATCTTTGCCCGCGCCAATGAAAAAAGGGATTATATTCTTAGTGGTAATATTTTTTGCTTTTGGGGCAAAAGCCCAGCAAAAGTACGGTTACATCAACTCGGTGGAAATTGTACAGGCTATGCCCGAGTTTAAGCAAATGAACGATGCCATTGATAAAAAGAAGAAGGAAGCCCAGGCCAAAGGCCAGCGCATGTATGCTGCTTACCAGCAGAAAACCAAAGAAATGGATCAGTATGGTAACAGTATGATGCAGGCTGTGCGCGAAGAAAAGCTAAAGGAACTGGATAGCCTGCAACAGGAAATCAATAATTTTCAGCAAAATGCCACTGCCGAAATACAGGATTTTCAGGCAAAACTGCTGAAACCGCTGAACGATAAATACATTAAAATCGTTAACAGTGTGGCTAAGGAAAACGGCTATACGTATATTTTCGACCTTGCTGCGGGCGTTTTAGTGTATTACCCTGAAACACAGGGCGATATTACAGCCCTGGTTAAAAAGAAAATGGGAATTAATTAATCTATATAAAAAGTAAACCACCGCAAATGAAAAGGACACTTGCAATAGTATTCACTGCTTTAACGGCATTTTTTGGAACGGCAAATGCCCAGCAGAAGATTGGCCACATCAACTCACTGGATGTATTACAGGCTATGCCTGAATTTAAACAAATGAGCGCTGATATTGATAAACAGAAAGAATCGTACCAAAAAGCGCTTGAAAACATGTACGCCGATTACCAGAAAAAGCAAACAGAGTTACAGGATTTGACAAAAGACAACAAAGCCCCTGATGCTATTGTGGAATCGAAAATACAGGAGTTACAAGACCTGCAAAAAAGGATTCAGGACTTTGAAAGCAAAGCCAACGATGATATTCAAAAAATGCAGCAGGATAAGCTGAAACCTATTCAGGATAAATATACCAAAGCGGTAAAAGAAGTGGCCCAGGCAAACGGCTATGCTTATGTGCTGGATGTTAACTCGGGCGCTGTAGCATATTTCCCGGAGAATACTGATGACCTAACCGACCTTGTGATGAAGAAACTTGGCGTTACCCCTGCACCTGCCGGTACTGGTTCTACTGCACCTAAATCAACAGCCCCGGGCGCTAAATAAATGATACGCGGTAAACATCAGCCTATTGGTGTTTTCGATTCTGGTATTGGCGGCTTAACGGTCGCCAATGCTATTTCTGCCCTGTTGCCAAATGAGCAGCTTATTTATTTTGGCGATACGGCGCACTTTCCGTACGGCGATAAATCGAAGGAACTCATCCGCACTTATGCCACCCGGATTACCGATTTTTTTCTGAACGAAAAGCAATGCAAAACGGTGGTTATTGCCTGCAACACAGCCTCGGCCGCCGCTTACGAAGTGCTGCGCGATAAATACAAAGGCATTGCCCCGGTTATTAATGTTATAGACCCAATGATTGAGGCTGTAATAGCCGATGAAGCCATTAAAAAGGTAGGCATTATTGCCACTAAAACCACGGTGGAAAGCGGTGTTTACCAGGAAAAATTCAACCGCCGAAAACCCTCGCTGCAATACTCGGCACTGGCCACACCACTATTGGCGCCTATGATTGAAGAAGGTTTTTACAACGATAAAATTAGCCAAACGGTAATTGAAAATTACCTGCGCCAGCCCGAACTGGACGGCATTGATGCCTTGGTGCTGGGCTGTACCCATTACCCGCTTATTAAGGCTGAAATTTCAAAATTCTATGGCGCTAAAGTCCGTATTTTCGACTCAGCCGAAGTAGTGGCCGCCAAGCTGAAATCCATCCTTGAAAAAGAAAGCCTGGCGAGTGATAAAAAGCAGGGGAGCGATGTTTTTTACGTTTCTGATTACACCGAATCTTTCGAGCGCATCAGCAAAATCTTCTACGGCCATCAAATACGGCTTGAAAAGTGTATTATTTAAGCGGGAGGGGGTGTTTACAAAATCCCCTTTAACTCGCTTAGCGCTACAATCTCGTAAGTAGGCGGTTCGCGGCGCCTGTTCTTTTTCGGGTTAAAAAACACCTGGTCTATACCGGCATTTTTAGCGCCAACAATATCGGTGTTATAATTATCGCCTACCATAATGCAGGCATCAACGGTTGTACCGGCCCGTTGCATAGCCAGCTCAAAAATGGCCTTATCCGGCTTTTGCGTGCCTACTTCTTCCGAAATAATAATGTGCTCAAAAAACGGTTTCAGCCCCGAGTTTTCAATCTTAATCCATTGCACCTCGGCAAAACCGTTAGTTATCAGGTGCATGGTGTATTTCTGTTGCAGGTATTGCAGCACCTCTATGGCATCCGGAAAAAGCGCCGTCATTTTCGGGCTGATGGTAATATAGGCTTCTGCCATTTTTTCGGCAAGTTGGCTGTCATCAATACCAAACTCCTTAAGCGTATCATAAAACCGGCCCACACGCACCTGCTCTTTATCTACAATGCCATGATGGTAACGTGCCCAGTAGCGGTCGTTAATGGGCTGGTATTTGTAATGGAATTTTTCAAACGAAGCAATGCCTCTTTCTGCTAATGCATTCTCGCTGAATATCTGTTGCAGGGCAAGGGTGGAATTAGTTTCAAAATCCCACAGCGTATGGTCAAAATCAAAAAAAATATGTTTGTACTTACTCACTTCAAATATCCCGGGTTATCAAATTTCAGGTTCTTTCCTGGCATAGTTCAATCAATACCCCGTTGGCCGATTTAGGGTGAAAAAAGAAAACCAGTTTATTATCGGCGCCAGGTTTAGGTTTTTCAGAAATAGGCTGAAATCCTTCTGCCTTCAGCCGCTCTATTTCCTTTTCAATATCCTCCACGGCAAAGGCAATATGGTGTATGCCCTCGCCCCGCTTTTCAATAAACTTTGCAATGGCGCTATCGGGGCTGGTGGCTTGTAGCAGTTCTATTTTCGATTCGCCCGTTTTAAAAAACGAAGTGTCCACATTTTCTGTGGCCACGCTTTCAGCTTTATAAGGCGGCGCACCCAGCAATTTGGCATAAACCTCGTTAGCGCTTGCGAGGTCTTTTACCGCTATGCCCAGGTGCTCTATTTTCTGCATCCCCATGTTTTAACTGCTTTTGCGCAACAAATAACGGAATTAGCTGTTAAATTTGCACTTAATACCTGTTAATCTTAAACTATGTTATTCGTATCTGACGAAGCAAAAACGAAAATTGAACAAATAACTGCCGAACAACATTATGGTACCGATTACTTTATCCGTGTATCGGTGCAGGGTGGCGGTTGCTCCGGGCTTTCGTATAAAATGGATTTCGATAATAAGCTAAACCCCGATGACCAGGAGTTTGAAGATAAAGGCGTGAAATTGGTTACCGACCTCCGTTCCTTCCTGTACATCTGCAACACCACCCTTGAATATTCCGATGGATTAAATGGCAAAGGGTTCCATTTTAAAAACCCCAATGCCACCCGTACCTGTGCCTGCGGCGAAAGCTTTGCGGTATAATATCATTTATCTGATACGTCGTACCAGGCGGCATTAAGGTTTCCTTTTCTTGTATAAACATTTACTGTTTGCCCGGGGGAAACACGGTTATATAAACTCTGGTAAACCTCAATTTCCTTTTGCTCAATTACTGCACTCCATGGTTTTACCGTAAAATAATAGGAGGTATGCCTGCCAGATGAATACCTTTTGCTTATAACTACCGGGTGGCTTACCTGCGGGGCGGTGCTATCAAAATAGCAGTTGTAAAAAATACAGATACCCATTCCGAAAATGTAAGCAACTGCGGTTATCATTATAATCGAAGCCCAACCACCGGCTATACGGTAATCAAACTCCTTATGCCCCGATATTAATATCCCCGCAAAAAACAGGCACAGTGCAAGTGCTGGCAACCACAGCGGCGAAAAATTAATGATGCTGTAATCAATTAGCGCACGCATAAAAAAAACAGCTGCTGGAAGCAAAACAGCGGTTGAAAGGTTTGGATAGGCGCTTTTATCATTAACTATCAGTTTTACCAGTCCTTTATTTCGGTAATACGGTATAAGTGCCAATAAAATAATGGCCAGGCAGCAGCCACACGCCAATTCGTAAGGCTTCGGGTAAATCATGGCCCATATCGAAATTGCAAGCCCCGCTGTGTTAAGCCAGCTTACCACCCGTCTTGTTTTTTCCAATAAGGATTTCCGGGCTGCAACATCAGCACCCAACCCTTCGTCGTGCAATATTTCCTGTTCCTCTTTTGCAGCGGTTTCTTTATCAATATCTTTATAATGCGCGGTTAACCAGGTAATAAATAGGCCATGGTTTTCAATTTTATCGCTTACTTTTAATATGGGTAGTTTGTCGGATTTTGGGTGGATAAAAGCAATGCCTTTGTAAAATTTATATCCCTTTATTTCATTTAAAGGCAATGATTGAGGTTTGCCAAAATCTCTTACCCAAATTTCGTTACCTGTAATTTTTACTTCATAACTTAAAGTCTCCATAAAAAAGTAAAACGAAAGTGGAATCAATACCAGGCCCGTTATGATTTTAAGGGTGGCGCTTTGCTGGTTCCCGAGGGCAATTTCTGTCAACAAATACGCCCCACCAGCCAACATACCCAGGCAAAATATGCCCATAAAAACCTTCCATCCCTTCGAAATCCTGTATTCCTCTGTATAGTTCATATAATACTAATGTAATACAAATAGTTCGTGGCTGTACACTTTTGTCATTAGGTAGTATTTTCGAAGCATGAAACTCGTTTCCCCTTCAATTGAATTCAAAGATTCTTTTCTGGATGCTGCATGGTATATCAGTAAAGAAGGCAATGCGCGTTTCCTGAAAAGCTATACCGTCAATTTTCAGGCTTATTGCGATGCGTTGAACAACGAAGCTAAAGGCATTGGCCTGGCCGAAGGACTGATACCGCAAACCACTTTTTGGTTAATTGATAATGGGAATTTCATAGGCAGGTTGGGCATCCGTCATTTTTTAAATGATGATTTATACAAATTCGGCGGGCATATTGGCTATGTAATTGCCCCGCAATACCGGCGGCGGGGTTATGGAACTAAAATACTGGAACTGAGCCTGAAAGAAGCGGCTAAACTGGGCCTGCAAAAAGTGTTGGTTACCTGCGATAATACAAACTTTGCTTCGGCGCGCATTATCGAAAAGAACGGGGGAGTGTTTGAAAACGAAATGTATAATGAAGAAACCCGTGTTTGGAAAAAGCGCTACTGGATTAATGTAGCCGGGTAGTTGTAATGTTTTATACGCTCCTTTTGTAGGTAATGGTTTTAGCCACCACCGTAAGTAATACAATCGTAAAAAACATAATAGCCACCATATAATACCAATTTCTACTAATTAATACGGCAAAATTGTTGTATCGGATTCTCTTTTGGGCATGATTATACTCATGGTACTTTGTATCTAACCCCCCGAATGCTGTATTGGCTTCTTTCAGCAGGTTTTGCCTTTCAAGCACTATGCCTTTCATCCATCTGGCATCATCGTATGCCGGGTCAATATGAAGGCAATAGTTAAAGTCCTGTAGGGCGGTTTGTAACTGGTTAAGCCGGTAATGGCAAAGGCCGGTATTAAAAACTGCTTCTTTATAGTTGGGTGCGGTATCGGGTATTTGTGCAAAGCAGGCTAATGCCGAATCGTACTGCCCCTGCGTGTATAAAACCATGCAGCTGCTGTCAATTGTTTGGGCATTTAGCAGCGAATAAAAGCCGGAAAATAAACAGGTGCAGAAAATAAAAACTGCTGTTTTACTGAAGGGTATATTGCTTAAAACGCTACGCAATGCCATTGCGACACTTTTCTCATTGTGGTTTAATAAAAACGGGTAATAAAGATAATGAAAATCAGTGTTCCGTTTTTTTACGCATATAACGGAAACTGCTTCATGTATTCATTCACTTCGCCTTTTACGGCAGCAATTACGGTTTCATTTTCCACTTCGCGTACTATACGGTCAATCCAGATGGCCACTTGCTGCATGTCGTTTTCTTTCATGCCACGTGTGGTTACGGCTGGTGTGCCTAACCTTATGCCCGATGTTACAAACGGCGATTTATCGTCAAAAGGCACCATGTTTTTGTTGCAGGTTATATCGGCTTTTACCAGGGCTGTTTCGGCCTGCTTGCCCGATACATTTTTATTGTGAAGGTCAATCAGCATCAGGTGGTTATCGGTTCCGCCCGAAATTATCTGGTAATCTTTATCCACCAACGCTTTGGCCAAAGCCTGTGCGTTTTTTTGCACTTGCTGCTGATAGGCTTTAAATTCCGGTGTTAGCGCCTCGCCAAATGCTACTGCTTTGGCGGCTATTACATGCTCCAGCGGCCCACCTTGTGTACCGGGGAAAACCGCGCCGTCCAGCACGGCGCTCATCATTTTCAGTTCGCCTTTTGGGGTTTTATCGCCAAAAGGGTTTTCAAAATCCTGCCCCAGCATAATAATGCCGCCGCGTGGGCCGCGCAATGTTTTGTGGGTGGTGCTGGTTACTATGTGGCAGTATTTAAGGGCATTGTCCAGCAGGCCAACAGCTATTAACCCCGCGGGGTGGGCTATGTCGGCAAGCAATAATGCCCCCGCTTCATCGGCTATGCTGCGGAATTTGGCATACTCCCATTCCCGCGAGTAGGCCGATGCCCCGCAAATAATAAGTTTCGGTTTTTCTTTCAGGGCGGTATCGCGCACCTTATCCATATCAATGCGCCCGGTTTCCTTTTCCACGCCATAAAAAGAAGGCACATACAACTTGCCCGAAAAATTAACCGGCGAGCCGTGCGTTAAGTGCCCCCCGTGCGAAAGGTTAAAACCCAGTATTTTATCGCCGGGTTTCAGGCAGGCCAGCATTACCGCGGCATTGGCCTGCGCCCCTGAATGTGGCTGCACATTGGCCCACACTGCGCCAAATAGTTGCTTTAACCGCTCAATAGCCAGTGTTTCTACCTCATCTACAAACTGGCAACCACCATAATAACGTTTACCGGGCAGGCCTTCGGCATATTTATTAGTCAGGCAACTGCCCATAGCCTGCATTACCTCTTCCGAGGTAAAATTTTCCGAGGCAATCAGTTCTATTCCTTCGCGCTGGCGGTGCAGTTCTTTATCTATCAGTTCAAAAACGGCGGTGTCCTTCATACTGTAATTTTTGGCGAATATAAGGTGGCGTTACGGAGTTATGCACCTGTAAAAAGGCTACTTATTAACAGGCAATACATAGTAAGCTGCATTAATTAGCTAACAAAAATTTATTGTGCATTGCCCATTGCCTATTAATCAGTAACGTATATTCGCAGCTTAATTCACCAACATGCAGGCCATTATTCCAGTTGCAGGGGCCGGTACCCGTTTAAGGCCCCTTACCTACACCCAGCCCAAGGTGCTTATATCTGTAGCGGGCAAGCCCATCCTCTCATTTATTATTGATGAGCTGCGCGAAAACGGTATTGATGAGTTTGTGTTTGTAATTGGTTACCTGGGCGAAAAAATTAAAGAGTTTGTTGAAGTAAATTACCCCGGCCTGAAGGCTACTTTTGTGGCTCAGGAGGACCGCGAAGGCCTGGGCCATGCTATCTGGACCACCCGCAATGCCATAGACCTGGATAAAGAACTGATTATTCATTTAGGCGATACCATTATTGATATTGATATAAAAAAAATACTGGCCGAAAAGTATTCTACCCTCTCGGTAAAAAAAGTGGAAGACCCCCGCATTTTTGGCGTTGCAGAAATTGACAGCGATGGCTTTATAAAAGCGGTGATTGAAAAACCGGTTATCCCAAAATCAAATATGGCTTTGGTGGGTTTTTATTTTATCCGCGAAACCCGCAAACTTATGGAGGCCCTCGACGACCTTATCCATAACAACAAGCGTAATAACGATGAATTTTATTTAACCGATGGCCTGATGAAAATGATTGAGGGCGGTGTAAAATTCAAGGCCTATAAGGTTGAAAGCTGGTATGATGTGGGGAAGAAAGATATACTGCTCGAAACAAACGCTATTCTTTTAAAAAAGCAGGCCGCTAAAAACCTTAACAAAGGCATTTATGAGAACGCTATTTTAGTGCCACCCGTAAGCATTGCAAATGGGGCACGTATTAAAAATTCAATTATAGGCCCTAATGTTTCGATAGGCGAGAATACCGAAATCAATTTCTCTATCATCAAAAACTCTGTTATAGGCTCATTCAGCAAACTCGAAAATGTGGTGTTGCATGGCTCACTGATAGGGAGCGATTCGCTGGTAGCCGGCCTTAGCCAAAGCCTCAATATTGGCGATAATACCGAAATAGATTTACGTGGCGAAATGAACGACTGATAAGTAGTGGAGAACCGGATAACACAACTTTTTAATATTCAATACCCCATTATTCAGGCGGGTATGATTTGGTGTTCGGGCTGGGAACTTGCCTCGGCGGTAAGCAATGCCGGGGGGCTGGGCATTATTGGAAGCGGGTCTATGTACCCCGATGTACTTCGCACACATATTCAAAAGTGCAAAGCGGCAACCGGTAAACCATTTGGCGTAAACCTTCCACTGCTTTATCCCGATATTGATAAGCACATAGCCATTATAATTGAAGAGGGGGTGAAAATTGTTTTCACCTCGGCCGGTAACCCTAAAACCTGGACAAAGCATTTACAACAGCAGGGTATAAAAGTGGTGCATGTAATTGCCAGTTCTAAGTTTGCAAAAAAGGCCGAAGATGCCGGTTGTGATGCTATAGTATGCGAAGGTTTTGAGGCCGGTGGCCACAATGGCCGCGAGGAAACTACCACCTTTGTTTTAATACCACAGGTGCGTGCCGCTACAAACCTGCCGTTAATTGCGGCGGGCGGAATTGCTACCGGCAGGGGTATGCTGGCGGCAATGGTGTTAGGCGCTGAAGGCGTGCAAATGGGTACCCGCTTTGTATGTAGTAATGAGTCGTCGGGCCACGAAAATTTTAAGCAGGTTATTTCGCACAGCAACGAAGGCGATACTATGCTTACTATGAAAAAGCTGGTGCCGGTACGTTTAATAAAAAACGATTTTCAAAAGCGCATACAGGAAGCCGAAGACCGTGGCGCCACCCCCGAAGAATTGGCGCAAATGCTTGGCCGTGCCCGCGCTAAAAAAGGGATGTTTGAAGGCGACCTTGCCGAGGGTGAGCTGGAAATAGGCCAGGTAGCATCATTTATTAAAGAAATAAAACCT
>DASZPC010000037.1:0-3575 GCA_035550455.1 Chitinophagales bacterium
GTAAACCCACCGCCACAAAGCAAGTACCACTAAACCCAGCAATCCGGTGAGCATAAAAGCTGCCCGCCAGCCGTAATGTATAGTAATATATGGCACCGCTAAAGCTGTAAGGATGATGCCCACATTGGCCCCTGCATTAAAAAAACCTGCCGCCAGCGAACGCTCTTTTTTGGGGAACCATTCCGCCACCGCTTTTACCGCCGAGGGAAAGTTTCCCGACTCGCCAATGCCCAACATAAAACGCACCGCGCTAAGCCCGCGCACAGAGCCTACTATGCTATTTAATAATCCTGCAAGGCTCCATATAAACAGCGAAATGGAGAACCCCCGCTTGGTGCCAATCCGGTCAATAAAATATCCCACTATCAAAAAACCTATGGCATACGCTGCCTTAAAAGCCCCGTCAACATAGCCCATCATTTCTTTAAACCGGGCAACATCTGCATCAGTAAGCACCGCCCCGACGGGCAATCCGAGCATCTCCCTACGGAAAAAGCCATCTATCATGGTAAACGACAATACATTCCTATCCACATAACAAATAGTGGTAGCCAGGAAAAGCAGGCCGCAAATACGCCAGCGGTAGTTAGGGGTTTGATGAACGGATGGAGTCAAAACATCGGCAATTACAAGGCTGAATATAGAAGAATGTATTGGCTTGAAATAGAAAATGGCCGGATTGATTAAGGCCCAGTACCTATAGAAACCACTAAACACAAATTATAAGGCCATCAGTTTTATATTTTTTATTACCGGTTTACCAAAACCAATGCACGGGTATAACATCAATAAGTGCGGGGTTTAACTTATACACTATTTTAAAATCTTCAATGGCTGCGGCCTTGTCGCCGCTTTCGTATTTTAATATGGCCCGCTTCATATACATTTCGGCAGTACAACAATTATTGGCTATAAGAAAATTAAGCTCCTCAATAAACTGAGGATAATTTAAAGCCGATGAGCCTTCAGGCACTACCAGTTCAGCGGCCAGTTCGGGCACTATATCTTCAATAGCAAAGCCACGGTATTTATTCATTAACCGGGTATACTCCACAAACCGCTTACGCCAATGCGGCCCGGCATAGGGCGCTTGCAATGCCTGTATTACATGCTTAAAATCAGCACCGGGTATTTGCTTTAGTTGTTCAATTAACCTGCTACGTGTTTCATCTGAAAGCACATTCAGGTTCAGGTATTCGGGTTGAATGACCATCAGGTTAAACGACACAAAACTATCAGTAACCGCCGGGTATAATTTGTTTATTCCCTGCCACCATTCAACAACCCCGTTTAAACGGAAAACATTATAAGGCATTACACTTACCAAAGGTTCAAACCGCACATTAGGCAAACTGCTGAAAAAACCGATAAAAGCCTCTATCCGGTCTACCCCTGAATTTCCATAACGGATATATTTCTGTATATCGCCAATACCGTCTATGCTCAGCGCAAAGTCTACTGACCGTGCATTTTGCAATAGTTCAAAATACCCCTTATCAATAACAGTGCCGTTGGTAATAAATTCAATATCAATATTGGCAAGACGCCCCTTTGTATTGAGGTACAACAATAATTGCTTTACCTCTTTATTCATAAACGGTTCGCCACCCTTAAAGCGCAGAACCCTTATATGGCCGGTATCTATACTGCTAAAATCAGCCAGGGTTTTCTCCGGGTTTTGTTCAAATTGTTGCGGTGTAAATTTTGTACGCTGATACAGTGCAAACTTATCTTCCACCAGTTTCTGCTCCAGTTCAATCCAGGATGAGCTAAAATCGGAGGAACAATGAATACAGGTTAAATTGCAGCGGTTAGAACTATTTAACTCAACCTCCACCAGCAAAGGACTCTCTTTTATATCAAGTCTTTCGGCCTGTTCAGTAAAATCAAGCCTTACGCTACGGCCGGTATATGCCTCGCGTTGTTTGCAGCCTGTACAGCCATAGGGCCACTCCTGCTGTAGCATTTGGTTTTGTATATCCTTCCAGGCTTTTGAATTAAGAATATCAGGTAATTTATCCTCTGCCAGGTTACCCATATAATCGCCCTGCCATGCACAACATGGGCGTACCCCCCTATTGGTATCTATCAACAACGAAATAAAAGGGGCATAACACAAAGGCGGCGCTTGTGTGCCATCTTCCTTCACCTGTTTATTTAAGCCGGTTTGTTCCATGCCACTTGATAGCTTAACATTAACTGAAGCCTAAAGATAATCGACAAATAAAAAAGCTACGGCTATTTCGCGCTATTGCCTTTAATTATTTCCTCTATTTCATGTAACCCGGCATAGCGGGAAAGGATTTCGCCTTTAGCATCAAAAAGCACCATAGTTGGGATAAAAGCAACTATGTAGTCGGCCAGAGAACGGTTACCCGAGTTTTGCGGTTCCATTACATTCACCCAATCCATTTCATGTGTATTGATAAAATCCTTCCACTCTTCCGGTGTGGCACTTATAGCCACTGCAAAAATCTGCAACCCTTGCTTATGGTATTTTTGGAACAGTGCCGATATATCAGGCATTTCTTTTTTGCAATGGTCGCAACTGGGGCTCCAGAACAACAACATGGTGTACCGGTTAGCCGCTACCACCTGCGAAAGTTTTTGCACTGCCCCTGAAGTATCTGGCAGAGCTATATCAATTACCCGGCCACCCGGTAAAATATGCTGCATAGCCAAAAGCTTCACCTTTAAAACAGGGTTCAATATTTTTTCGGGGTTGGCAACAGCCCAATCGCACATGCTTCGCAAAAGCAAATCATCTTTTTCGTACAGTAAAAAATCGTACAGTAATTGCTGTAAAGCTTTTGCCACTTCAGGCTCGGCCGGTGCTTTATCAAGCAACAGTTTAATAATTGCCGCCCGCTGTTCCTTGCTTTCGTTTAATGAGAGGGTCCTTATCAACGTTATAAAACTTACCGGAATACCTGTGTTATAAACAACCGGGTTGGCCCATTCGGGATTTTTCAGGGTTGCGCTTATATAATTATTGCAAAAACCTTTTGCAGATAAACCATTGGGTAAATGACAAAGCGGCACCAATGTAGTAGCCGTAAAAGTGCCCGGGTAATTTTTTGCAATAAGGGCAAGGTTTTCGTTATGTGCGCTAAACAAACTTATCAGGGCCTTATAGCACGAGTCCTTATTGGTAATATTTTCCTCGTAATTAAGGCAGGCCTTTGTAAAACGATTTTCGAGGTTATTGAGCACTTCAAAAGCATCGTTTTCAGGACTATCTTCCAACTTCACCGAAATATTGTTTTCAGACTGGCAGGTAACAGAGAACCTATAGGTGTTTTGGCCTGGAGTGATAATGAATTCGTGCCTGAGGTTTTGCCCATATAATGTGTATTGCCTTGGCACTCCTGCAGGCACTTTGAACTGAAACGAACCATAATTCCCAATTTCCGCGCCAAAGCTTTGTACCTGGTTGAGGTCGAAACTTTTTAGCTGAAAATTATTTATAGTACAAGAACCCAGTAACTGGCCTGTTATGGTAACAGAGTCTGTATCGCCGGCCCTGGCCAGCAGCAGGCAAAACACAAACAGCCAAAGTGCAAATGTTTTTTTCA
>DASZPC010000038.1:0-1539 GCA_035550455.1 Chitinophagales bacterium
GCTCTGTGTATTGTTTTTCAGCCGCCCCGCCAAGCCCGCGGGTTTCTGAAAGGGCATCGGCTATCATCATATCGCCTAAAATGTCTTTCATTTCAGTAGGTGGTATAATGTCTTTGGGCACGGCAGGAAAGTCGCGCTTGCACGATGCAAGCATAAGTAGTAGTATGGGAATGATTCGCTTCATTAATTTTGCCGAAAGATTTTTCAAAGCTAAATGAATACTGAAAATTACAAAGCACTTATCAACGAAATACAGGCAGGCGGCGCCAGGCTGGTGGCTATATCTAAAACCCAGCCGGTTGAAAAAATAGCGGAATTATACCAACAAGGGCAAAGGCTTTTTGGCGAAAACAAGGTGCAGGAACTTGTTGCAAAGCACAAGGCATTGCCCAAAGATATTGAATGGCACCTGGTAGGGCACCTGCAAACCAATAAAGTAAAACAAGTGACGCCTTTCGTTCACTTGATTCATTCCGTAGATAGCCTGAAACTGCTTGCAGAAATAAATAAGCAGGCGCTTGCAGCCGGGCGTACGGTAAACTGCCTGTTGCAGGTACATATAGCTGCCGAGGAAACCAAATTTGGTTTAAGTGATAACGAACTGCATGATTTGTTACGAAGTGCTGAATTTGCAGCGATGAAAAATGTATGTATTTGCGGTTTAATGGGTATGGCTACCAATACCGGCAATGTGGCGCAGGTTGAAAAGGAATTTGAACACTTGCACCTGTTGTTTGCTGAAGTGAAAAAGGAATTTTTCGCGGCGCAGTCCTGTTTTGCCGAACTATCAATGGGTATGAGCGGCGATTATAAGCTGGCGCTAAAACACGGAGCTACTTTAATAAGGGTGGGCAGCCTTATTTTTGGCGAAAGGATATAAACGAAAAAAGCGCGTCAACCTTTTACAGTCGCGCGCCTTCTCCTTAAAGATTAGTAAGGCTTATTTCAACTTTTTAAATTGCCCTAAACTGTTGTTTTCAATCAATTGGTTTATTTCGGACACTTCGTCTTTAAATCGGTAACGGCTGCCGAGGTTGTAAATTTCGGTAACCGGGTCTTTATCCAATATCATTTTATACAGGTTTTCAGCGGTAGGGGCACTGCCAAGTTTGGAATATTCGTCATAAGTCATTTTTATAAAAGCTGTATTCGCGTTTATCCCTCGGTTATCCAGCCAAAACCCTTTTTTAAGCGCTGTAGGGTAGGCCAGCTTACCGTTGTAAAATACATCTTTGGGGTCGGGGTAGTTGGTAATACTCATTTTATCATCCGAAAGTGTTACAGGTACATACTTGCTGTAATCAGCCCTGGTTTTGTAAATAATAACCACTGGCGGCTTATAACTTATATTTTCGGCTACCTGCATTGCAGTTTGCTTTTTACTTGAACTGCAACAAGCCATAGTGGTAAAAACCACTATAGTTGTTGCCATAAAAAGGATTGTTTTTCTCATTTTGTTACCACAAATTTTAAATTCGCCATACCTCGCTCAGTTTTTAAACCCGCAGTGTACATGCCAGCCGCCAACACCGAAACATC
>DASZPC010000039.1:0-4960 GCA_035550455.1 Chitinophagales bacterium
ATGTACGATTACCACATTACCGTGCCGGGCGGCGTGTTTTTGGTATTCAGGGCTTTTGCCATATTGGAAGGTATAGGAAAGAAACTGCACCCTAATTTTAAAACTTATGAATTTATAAGGCCATACGGGCAACGCCTTTTAACCGACCAGTTAAAGCCTGAAAACCTGGCGCATGAGGCATCGCAACGCTTCTCAAACCTTACCAGTTTCATTAACAGCTTTCCGCAAGAGGTAAGGGGGGTGTTGCAGCAAATATCAAAAGGCAAACTACACAGCGAAATTGAATTGCAGGGGTATGGCTACGCCCTTAAAAAATGGGATAGCATAAGTACCCGCATGGGGCTGGTATATATAATATGTGCGCTTATAATAGCCTCATCAATTGCCCTGCTGCCGGTTTATCCTGAGGAAATGCGCTTTTATTACGGCATGAATAAATGGAGTTTTATGGGCTATAGCATTGCAGGCGGCTTGTTCCTGATATGGGTTTATGCCATTATGCGCCGTAAGGTTTACAAGTAGGTTTTTACATTTCTCCCCCTGTCTTATTACATGACCAGAATCAGATATTGAATGCTTCCTATTATGGGCTGGGGCATATTATATTTGCTGTGCTGGTGCCGATTCTTATCATTATCCGGTTTGCTGGTAACCTTGTCAGCAAAAGTGCCTGTAAACCGGTTTCTGTGGGGGAAAGTGATACTGATAGGCACAAAGCATTATAGGGTGTGATGTTCATACCCTAACGAGGCGGAGTGGGCGACCTTCTCCGCCTTTTTTATTCTAAGCAGTAATTTCAGTTAAGAGTAAAATAGAAAGTGGCGCCTTTATCCACTTCGGCCTCGGCCCATACTTTACCACCATGCTTTGTAACTATCCGGTTCACAATAGCCAGGCCTATACCGTTGCCTTCAAAATCAGCGTCGGAATGCAACCGTTGAAAAACATTAAATAATCGTAGGGCATTTTTCATGTCAAAACCGGCTCCATTATCCTTTATATAATATGCAACTTTATCAGCTATTATCCTCACTCCGATAGTTACCCGTGGTTCGTTTCTTTTTGAGGAATATTTTAAAGCATTTGAAATAAGGTTGTACCATACCTGCTTTATCATTACAGGGTCGCAAATAGCATTAGGCAGGCCCTCTATACTAATATCGGCAATATGTCCGCTATCGGTAGGTTTTAATTCGGCGAGTACAGTTGATACAACATCATTCATATTCACATTACGCTTGGTAAGGGCTACCCTTCCGGATCGGGATAAGCGCAGAATATCTTCTATTAATACCCCCATATTCGAAGCGCTTTCATAAATAGTTTTTAAACATAGTTGCTCGTCAGCACTAATTTTCCCGGTAAGGTTTTTAATCAACAGGCTGCAAAAGCCCTTTATATTCTTTACCGGGTTTCGCAAATCATGCGAAACTGAGTAGCTGAATGCTTCCAGCTCTTCGTTAGCTGTACGCAATTCGGCTGTACGGTACTTTACCCTTTCTTCCAACTCATCATTTATTCTCAGCAACGATTCTTCCGCCTGCTTACGCAGCGAAATATTCTGTATTATGCCAATACAGTATTCAAATCCATCGTGGTTCTTTACTTTGGTGAGGTTCAGTTCCACCCATATCAGCTTTCCCGTTTTGGTTATATACCGTTTCTCCACTTTGTAATTGTCTATTTCGCCTTTTACAAGCCTCTCGAAAAGGGGAAATTCCCATTCTGCATCGTCTGGATGTGTAATTTCACCAAAATGTATATCGTTTAATTCAGTGGGGGTATATTCTAACAGGCTGCAAAAAGTTTGGTTTACATATAGTATTTTACCCTCAAAAGATGCCCACCCCACGCCCAATATCGGGTTTTCAGAAACCAGCCTGTATCTTTCTTCACTTTCCCTTAACAAACTCTCAGATTTTCGTTTCTCCGTTATATCTCTGGCAAAACATGCCAGCCCGGTAACCTCGCCTTTTTGCTTAATAGGATTGATGGAAAAGGTCCAGAACTGCGAAGTGCCCGAGTAGGTAAATTCTTTTACAAATTTCAGTGCCTCGCCTCTAAACGCCCGGGTATATATATCATGCCATTCACGGGCACCGGAAGGGTCTACATTTTCCAGTAATCCATAAATTTTATCGCCAGCCTTCACTTCCACACCAAACAGGTCGCGGATGCGCTTCTTAATGGCGTTATTAAGAGTAATGTACCTGAAATCCCTGTCAATTGAATAAACCAGCCCATCGGCATTTTCAATAACTGCAGCAAGGTTTGCCTCGGCAATGCTTACCGTATCCTGTTCCATATAGTTAGTATTAGTATTTGTTGTCGTTCATACTTTTCCTTTTGGTTTATGGTGGCAGGTGTTGGTTATAAAGTGTTGTGCCGCATGTAACGCGGTTAAATGCTAAAAGTTCAAAGAATTAACATATTTAATTCAGCACCCCTCTGTTTCGCCTTTTAACAGGTAATGAAATCGGTTAAATTTTAACAAAACATTTTTCCCTACCGAACGTTTGGTAAATAAAAAAGCGTTTTATAGCTTTGCTAACCCAAAACGGGAAGAGCATTTATGCCTAAGCAAAAAGCCGACGAGCAAACCATTATTATAGAAGCATTGAAGCTTTTCCGCCAGAAAAGTTACTTCAATACTTCGATGGCAGATATTGCCGATGCCTGCGGTTTGCAGAAGGGTTCATTGTACCATTATTTTCCCAGCAAAGAGGATTTGATGAAGAAGGTAATTAAAATGGTGCATGAGTTTTTTAAGACTAATGTTTTTGCCCATGCTTACGATAAAAGCATACCACCACACGAGCGCCTGGAAAGGCTGTTTTCCAGTGCTGAAGCGGTTTTCCTTGATAAAGAGAAAGGCTCATTATTAGGCAATATGGGCGTTGAAACAGCCCTGATGGTGCCTGAATTTGCCGAACTGGTAAGGCGGTTTTTTACTGATTTTTTCCATGCCGTAAAAACTATTTACCTGGATAAATACCCCGAGAAAGTAGCCAATGAACTGGCCGAGCGCAGCGTTGCCGAAATTGAAGGCAGCCTGATGTTCAGCCGCGTATTTAACGACCATACTTATTTAAAAAATACCACAAAAAGAATACTGAACCGGATTGATACACCCGCTAAAACCTCGGTGAAGGAAACCGAGAACGTTTAGAAATTGTTACCAAACGGTTGGTAGATATAAAAGGAATGCAAATTCAATGGTACCCATGAAACGCAAACTGACAATTATAACACTGCTTATAGGCATCTTCCTTATTTCAGGGTTATCGCTTAGAGCGGGGGAGAGAGTTTATATACGCTTATTCATTTTGGGTGACATCGGTAAAACTCAACTAGTTATTTGGGAAAAGGGAGAAGTAAGTGAGACTGAAATTGCCAATCCCTATGCTAACCATACGGAGTCGCTGAAGTCGTTAACTGAAATATTAGAGAAATATTTTAATACTGGTTTCAAGCTAACAGGAATTGATAACCATGATATAAATAACAATAAAGCTTATACCGAATACATTCTTGAAAAAAACTAAATACTAATTAAATGGAAGCAACCGCAACCGAAAAAAAGGCAGTAAACGTAACCCCTGCCAAATCGCGCAAAATTAAAACCGTAGCCGTACTGGGCAGCGGTGTAATGGGCTCACGTATTGCCCTGCACTTTGCCAATATTGGCCTTAAAGTGTTTTTGCTGGACATTGTAACCCCTAAACTAAGCGAAGACGATGCCAAGAAACCTGCCATGCGCAATAAAATGGTGAACGATGCGCTGGCTTTTGCGTTGAAAAGCAACCCTTCGCCGGTGTACGATAAAGCTTTTGCCGCGCGCATTACCACCGGTAACTTTGACGATAACCTGAGCTGGATTAAAAATGCCGACTGGACCATTGAGGTAGTGGTAGAGAACCTTGAAATCAAAAAATCGCTGTTTGAAAAAGTAGAAAAATACCGCAAGCCCGGCACACTGATTACCTCGAATACATCGGGTATTCCTATTCACCTGATGGCGGAAGGAAGAAGCGACGATTTCCGCGCCCATTTTTGCGGTACGCACTATTTTAACCCGCCCCGCTACCTGCGTTTGCTGGAAATAATCCCAACCAAAGAAACCAACCCCGAAGTAATTGACTTTTTGCTGAACTACGGCGCCCTTTATTTAGGTAAGCAAACGGTATTGTGTAAAGATACGCCTGCTTTTATTGCCAACCGTGTTGGTGTTTTCAGTATTTGCACTGTGTTGAAACTACAGCAGGAAATGGATTTGAGCATTGACGAAATTGATGCACTTACCGGTACTTTTATTGGCAAAGCAAAATCGGCCACTTTCCGTACCACCGATGTGGTTGGGTTGGATACGATGGTTAAAGTAGCCAAAGGCGCTTACGATAACCTGCCTTACGATGAGAGAAGGGACGTGTTTAACCTGCCCGATTTTGTAAATAAAATGGTTGCCAACAACTGGATTGGCGATAAATCGGGCCAGGGCTTCTTTAAAAAATCGAAAGATGCCAATGGTAAAAAGGTGTATTCCACGCTGAACATTAAAACTATGGAATACGAGCCTACTAACAAGAAGGTGAAATTCCCGGTGTTGGAAGGCGGTAAACCGATTGAAAACCTGAAAGACCGTTTGAAATTTATTGCCAAGGGTACTGATAAGGGCGCCACTTTCCTGAATACACTTTCCTATTATTTGAATGAGTATGTTTCAAAACGCATACCTGAAATAGCCGATGACCTGTACCAGATTGATGATGCCTTACGCGGTGGCTTTTTGTGGAGCATGGGCCCCTTTGAACAATGGGATAACGTAGGCGTTCGCAAAACAGTTGAAAAAATGAAAGCTGCCGGTTTCAGCGTTGCCCCCTGGGTTGATGAAATGCTGGCCGCAGGCAATGAAAGTTTTTACAAGGTTGAAAACGGCTCGAAGAAATATTACGATATACCC
>DASZPC010000040.1:0-3839 GCA_035550455.1 Chitinophagales bacterium
TTTCTCGGCCGGGTTATAATGGTCCGTTAACTGCCCCTCTACCGAAATCACCTTTACATTATTAATGCCATTGTCACGCAGCATTTTCTCCGCCACTTCAGCGCCCGTCATATCGCCTCTGAATGGCAATTGCGAGTATTCGGCAAATTTGCTTTTCAGGCGGGCATTAATTACAAAGCCTGCCAGCAAAAGCACTATCATTAAAACATACAATCCTAACATGGTTACTCAATTTTAGTTTTAATAAGCAAAGCACATGCAAATCAAAATAATGCTTGCTTTTGTCATGCGTTTATGACGGATTGTCAGGCATTTTATTGCGCCAAACCATTAGCTATTGTCTCAATACCTATCCCTCATCAGGCAAAAATCAAACATCTGTTTTTGTCTATTTCGGGCTATTTTTTATATAAATTTGTCTATTTTTAGCTACCCTGTTTTGCTGATTATCAATGAGTTACGAAAAGCGCATCCCTTGATTATCAATCAGTTATCTAAAATAGATAAAAATAGACCATTTCGCCCCCACTCCGGCCCCTCCGGGCCTGCCTTAAAATCCTCCCCCGGTACTTTTTTCCGGGGGCCAACATGTCAAAGAGCGTTATGGGCAATGCACATCTAACCAAATATATACCACCGCCCTGCCCCTTTGCAACAAAAACACCAACTATAACTTCACATAAATGTGAAATTAGAAAGTCCCTCTCCTTGGGAGAGGGATTTAGGGTGAGACCTTCACATAAAATGTGCAATTAGCGCACCCTTCATCGCATAGGCCATAAATCATCTCATGAATAAACCTTACCCATACCCTGTATATGTTTTGAACCTCTTCAGGGTTGGCTAATTTGTATTTAAAATTCTCCTCTTGGTTCAGGAGGAGTGGATGCGAAGGCGATAGCCTGAGCAGACGAGGTGGTTGTATTCCGTAACCCATATCCAGCTACCTGGCAGCGGCCTCACTAAAATTTATTTCCACTAACAATTTTTCTTTCTATACCTTTACGCCAGCTTTCTGGGGGCGTTTCCGCTATAGGCGGAATCTGAGAAGAACCCTTCGAACCTGAATCGCGGTAATGCGCGCGCAGGGAAGAAAGATGAGACCAACATCTCACCTTCCATTCGCTTTTCCGGAAAGACTTTATTGGCGCATGAATTTTTTCCGGATGAAAAAGGTTTTTTTCTTTCTGCTTATCGCAAAAATGTCCTTCGGCCAGTCTGATTCAACGCAGGTTGATTCATTGCGCAATAAGCTAAAGGAAATAACCCTCAGCGATGCCGTAATTGTAAGCAGCACCCGTGCTTCGGGCCTGGCGCCGGTAGCCAGCCAGTTAATTACCAAAGCTGAATTAAGCAAAAACAACCTCGGCCAGGATGTTCCCTTCCTGCTCGATCAAACCCCCTCTGCCGTTATTACCTCCGATGCCGGTGCCGGTATTGGCTACACGGGCATACGCATACGCGGCAGCGATAACACCCGTATAAACGTAACACTGAACGGCATACCGGTTAACGATGCCGAAGACCAGGGCGTGTACTGGGTAGATATACCCGACGTGGTTTCGTCCACACAAAGCATACAAATACAGCGCGGGGTAGGTACCAGCACCAACGGCCCCGGCGCTTTTGGTGGCACCATCAGTATCCAAACCCAGTCGCCTTCCGTTGATCCCTACGGCGAGGCCGATGTTTCGGGCGGCTCGTTTGGCGCTTTTAAAATTACCGGTAAAGCCGGTACCGGCCTTATTAAAAAACATTTTTTTGCCGATGCTTCCGGCTCCTATATTACCTCTAACGGGTATATCGACCGTGCCTGGAGCCACCTGCAATCGTATTTTGCGCAGGCGGGCTATATCAACGATAAAACCCTCCTCAAATTCGTTTACTTCGGCGGGCGCGAACACACCTACCAGGCTTGGGACGGTGTGCTGCAGGATTCACTCGCCACCAACCGCACGTATAACGATTTGGGTACAGATTATGGCCAGCACTCGCCGCCCTACGCCAATCAAACCGATAATTACAAGCAGGATTATTTCCAGTTATTATTTGCACAGCAGTTGCCAATGGGTTTTCACCTCAACGCCGGCCTGTTTGCCACACTAGGACAGGGTTACTATGAAGAATATAAAGTAGGGCAGGATTACAATGCTTATTTCCCCGGTTACGATACGGTACCCGCTGTTACTGATTTGATAAGGCAGAAGTGGCTGAAAAATTATTTCTACGGTGGCACTTTTGCGCTCGACTACAATTACCGCGCTTTCACGGCCACACTAGGCGGCATACTCAGCCAGTTCAAAGGCGAAAATTTTGGTAAGGTAATATGGGCGCAGGATATTACCGGGGTTGACCCTGGCCGGTATTATTACGATGGCCACGGCGCCAAAAACGATTATACCGTATATGCCAAATTCAATTATTATCTGCTGCACAAAATAAATTTCTATGCCGACCTCCAGTACCGCTATGTCCACTATACCACCAATGGTATAGATGATAATTTGCTGTCGTACAACTTTACAAATACCTGGAATTTTTTCAACCCCAAGGCAGGGGTAACATTTGATATCAACTCCCGGCATCATCTGTACGCTTCTTTTGCCATGGCCCACCGGGAACCTAACCGCGATGATATACTGGCTGCACCTCCCGGCCTGCAACCAGTACCCGAAGTCCTCCGGGACGTTGAAGTAGGTTATAGGTCGTTTTTCAATGCAGGCAATAATGTGCAGGTACTGCTAAATCCTGGATTCTATTATATGAATTATAAAAACCAGTTGGTGCTTACCGGCCAGTTAAACGATGTTGGTGCCAGCATCAGGCAAAATGTGCCTAATAGTTTCCGTACCGGAATCGAAATACTGGGTGGCTTTGCCTTCTGGTACAGGCTTCCGCATCAATACGGCGAACTGGAAACGCTTCGCAAAGTTTTTGCCATTAATTACACCTTCACCTATTCTATCAATAAAATACAATCATTCAACGAGTACGTTTATACTTACGATGATAACTACGTATCCATTGATTCGCTTACCCAAATCATCAATCACAAAAACACCTACATCGCCTTCTCGCCCGATATCGTCGCCTCGCTGGAATTGGTGGCTTACCCGGTAAGAGGCCTCAGCATCAGTGTTATGAGCAAAGCCATAAGCAAACAATACCTCGATAACACATCTTCCGAAACGCGCTTATTAAAACCCTTCTATTATACCAATATCAATATTAGCTATAGCCTGCCGCTGCAAAAACCCGGCAAGGAAATTATCCTCAAACTTTTGCTTAATAACATATTCAACCATTTGTACGAAAGCAATGGCTATACCTATACCGAACGCTACGCCAGCCCCGATGGCAATGGTGGCCTGGCGGTAAGTCCTGCTGCCACTTATAACTATTACAGCCCACAGGCAGGCTTTAATGTGCTGGCGGGGGTCACTGTAAAGTTTTAAGATAAAGACATATCCGCCGTGCGGATTTTCCCCACCCCCGAAACTCCCGGCCCTTTCCCCCGGCCGGGATTTCGGAGGGTAAAACAGGTTTGTATTTCCGAAATGTGGGCTATCTTCAACCACCACATTTAAGTGTAATTAAGCCAAACCACTATGACCTTTGACGAATACCGTAAGCACGATGCCACCGCTTTAGCTGAACTTATAAAGAAAAAAGAAGTGCAGCCTTCGGAACTGCTCGAAATTGCCATTAAGCGAACCGAAGAAGTAAACCCCAAACTAAATGCGGTTATTACAAAGCTGTACGACCTGGGCAAAGAGCAATTAAAAAATGTAGATACTACTGCCCCGCTGGGCGGTGTTCCATATTTATTGAAAGACCTC
>DASZPC010000041.1:0-2311 GCA_035550455.1 Chitinophagales bacterium
AACCATTTGCAGGTCTTCTTCGGCCAGGGTTTCCTCGCCTACGGCATGGTAAAGTTTGGCCCTGATAGAATAGAATTCGGGTTTGCGCTGCCCCAGTTCAATTACCATTGAGATGTTGTTGAGGGCGCGCTGGTCATCGTGCAGGGCGGTGTAAACGTCGTACATTTTCATGTAGTAGCGCCAGTCGCCAAGTTTGTAAACGGTAGCAAATTTAAGGCTAACCAACGCCTGTTCGTACTGGCCTAATTTGGCCTCGCAAAAGCCGCGGTAGTAATAAGCCTCAGGGTTGGTTTTGTAAACATCGGTATAGGCGGTAAAACATTTAAGGCCATCTTCAAAGCTTTCGTTTTTGAAGTAAATAAGCCCCAGGTAAAAGTTCATTTCGCCTATATCTTCTTTTAATGATCGGGCGTTTTCAAAATCGGCTTGAGCCTCCTTCAGGTTGCCCTTGTGGTATTCAATAAGGCCAAGCTGGCCGTAAGCCTCGGCAGTGGGTTTTAAATCGTTGGCGTGGCGGAAATCGAGAACAGCCAGTTCGGGGTTACCCTGTGCCACATAGGCCATAGCACGGTTATAATAGAAGTATTGGCGGTTGGGATCCATGTGAATGGCATCGGTGTAGTTTTTAATGGCATTTTGATAATCGCCCTGCTGAAAGGCCGAGTAGCCGTCCTTAAAGGTTTCGGTAGGCGTAGGGCCAGATTGCGAAAACAACATGGCGGTCCAGAAAAGCAGCCAAATGAGTATAGAAATCCACTTCATACGCGGTATATTTTTACTATACAAGTGGATACGGAGTTGGGCTATACGTAGTTATAAGCGCCCGCCTTGTTTATTATTTTCTATAGCTTGTAAACAGGTGGTTCCACTGGATTTTGAGCACCCCGAGGATACCTTCTTTGATAATATGGCGGCTCATTTTAGAAACGCCCTCCACGCGCTCGGTAAAAATGATAGGTACTTCAACAATTTTGAAGCCGAGCTTTTTAGTGGCGAATTTCATTTCAATTTGGAAAGCATAGCCGATGAAACGGATTTTTTTGAGGTCGATAGTATCAAGCACCTGGCGCTTGTAGCAAACAAAGCCAGCGGTGGTATCGTGAATACCGATATGCGTAATAAGGTTTACGTAAAGAGACGCAAAGCGGGAAATGAAGATGCGGTTTTTGGGCCAGTTAACGAACCCGCCGCCGGGTATATAGCGCGAGCCAATAGCGAGGTCGAAGCCATCTTCGGCGCAGGCCTTGTAAAGGCGCAGCAGGTCGTCGGGGTTATGGCTGAAATCGCAGTCCATTTCAAAAATGTATTCGTAGCTGCGTTCAAGCGCCCAGTTAAAACCGGCAATATAAGCGGTGCCCAGGCCCTGCTTACCGGTGCGCTGCATAAGGTGCAGGCGGGTAAATTCTGTTTGCAGTTGTTTTACTTTTTCGCCGGTGCCATCGGGGGAACCATCATCAATAATGAGCAAATCAAAATCCTTAGGGAGGGAAAATACCTTGCGCACCATGCGTTCGATATTTCCAGCCTCGTTATAAGTGGGGATTATGATAAGGCTATCGCTCAAAAGGATTAGGTTTTCATGGCATGTAAAAAGAGGGGTAAAAGTAATTTTTAAGCCCTCTTTAAAAAAACCTTTTGGAAAATTTAATTTCTTTTCAGCCTTTCCTTGATTTCGGTAAGTTTTTGCTTGGTATGCTGTGCAAAATCGCCCTGCATCATCCAGTTGTAGTAACCGGGGTCGGTTTTAAGCACGTCTTCAACGGCGCGGCCTTTGTATTTGCCGAAGTTGAACACTGGTTTGCCACTGGAGTAAACAAAGCGCCGGCCACTATCAAGAAAGCGTTCTTCGTTGGTAAAATCGTGGAGGAATTTGATGTCGCTTTTCAGTTCGGGGGCGTATTTATCTAACTGCGCCAGGAACACCTCGTAAGTAGCAACGGTATCGGCCTCGGCGCTGTGGGCGTTTTCGAGGGCTTTGCTACAATAAAACTGGTAGGCGGCTTCGAGGGTGCGTTTCTCAAAATGGGTATAAATGCGGTGTACATCAATTAAAGCGCGGTTCTCTATATCAAATGAAAGCCCAGCCCTGATAAATTCTTCCAGCAACATGGGCACATCGAATTTGTTGGAGTTAAAACCGGCAAGGTCGGCGGGGTCAAGCAGGTTAAAAAGTTCTACCGCTTTTTCTTTAAAGGTGGGGCTGGTAATTACATCTTCATCGTAAATGCCATGCACCAGCGATGCTTCCACAGGTATGGGAATAGTAGGGTTAATACGATAAGTGTGGATGCTTTTGCTGCCATCGGGGTTA
>DASZPC010000042.1:0-1699 GCA_035550455.1 Chitinophagales bacterium
CGACACGTCGCACATGGCGGTCATGTCCACAATCGTGCTTTTTCTTGGTATTTTAACTTTCGGCATCTCTTTAAGTTTAGAATTGGAAAATTACTTGCGTGTTGAAGCAAACGTTTGAGATATAGAGTAGCCTATCTCGTCAATTCCATAAGTTAAAGAGTCAATCATACCGGTAAATACGTTGTACATAATGATTGAAAGCGCCGATGTACCGATACCGATAGCGGTATTGATAAGGGCCTCTGATATACCGGCCGAAAGGGCTGCCGGGTCAGGGCTGCCTGCGGTGGCAAGGGCCGAGAACGCACGTATCATACCCAACACCGTTCCTAACAGGGCCACCAGCGTGGCTACCGATGCTATGGTGGCCAAAATTGGCAGGTTTTCCTGCAGGCTTGGCAGCTCAAGCGAGGTTGACTCCTCTACTTCCTGTTGTATCTGGGCTACCTTTTGCTCCAGTGTAAAGTCGGTGTTCTTTTCCATTTCCTGGTATTTCTTCAGGCCTTCAACCACAACATTGGCTACCGAGCCTTTTTGGCGGTTGCACTCGCTTATGGCCGAGTTGATGTCGTTATTATGCAGGAATGTTTTTATTTTTTGAAGGAAAGATTCTAGCGAACCGTTGCCTTTTGCCTTGGTAATGGTTAAAAAGCGCTCTACTGAAAAAGTTAGTACCGTAATAAACATGGTTAATAGGAAAGGTACGATAAACCCACCTTTATAAATAACGCCGAAGTAATCGCCCGGAATAGGGTCTTTACGGTCGGGGCCGGTAAAGTGTTTTACGTTGCCGAATACGAAGTGAAATATTAACTCGGATACGGTAAGCGCTACCACTAAAACTACAATAGCCCAAGGGAAACCCGATTTCTTCTGAGTATTTGCTGCTGGCTGACTCATGTTTGTTTACTTTTTAGTTATTAAAATTTGGTTTTTGTTTTTTGGAAATGAGGCGTAAAAATATCTCTTATTTTCACTTTTCAAAATTTTTCGGCCAAAACGCCCCAAAACCCCGAACCGTGCTTACTGCCTGCATTTTCGCCTCTGTAAACGCAGGCCCCCTTTAACTATTATGCAACTTATTTTAACACTGCATTATTATGACACTTCTATGACACTGCCCCTAAACTTTCGGTAAACCCCTTTTTTACTTCGGCAAGAAAGGCAACCAGCAACCTACAATGAACTTCGGGCTGTGAACTGTGAGCTATGAGCCTTAAGCTATGGGCTTTGAGCAAAACTGATTAACTGTTTTACAGATTTGCTGATTAATTAATTAACTAATTCCCCAATTGTCTTAACCATCAACTTCAACACCTCAACACATTAACACCTCAACACTTCAACACGTTAACACGAATTACTATATTGTGCCTTATAAACCAGCCTATGCTGCAACACTACCCGCGCCCTTACAGGCTTTTACTATTGGCCTTTGCATTATTAACCCTGCAAACCGCCCGCGCCCAATACGTAACCATACCCGATGCTACTTTTGCCAGTTGGCTGCGAAACAACGGTTACGCCGGCTGCATGATCGGCAACCAGTTAGATACAACCTGTAGTGCGGTGTTAAATGCTACCACAATGAATTGCAACCTAGTGCCAATACACGATTTAACAGGTGTACAGTATTTTAAAAACCTTACACATCTTAATTGTTCAAATGATTCCCTTTATACTATACCGGCCCTCCCCT
>DASZPC010000043.1:0-1635 GCA_035550455.1 Chitinophagales bacterium
AGGTCGATAGCCACAGGGTTAAAAAGGGCAACAAAGTTTTCGCAGTCCTTATCAATTTTTAATTCCTCTGCATTAACCCGGCGTTCGTTAAATAATACTTCGCGGGCAAGGTTTTTATCTTGCTCTAAAAGTGCTTTCAAACTCTTCCTTAACTGTTTTTGCACCAGCAAAAACATCTCAATAAGGTTATTCCGCAGGGCGGCAATTTCTTTATCTAAATGGGTCATTGCAGTCATAAATTTAATAAGGGGGTTAAATATTAAATGGTAATTATCAACAGCCGTGGTTTAACCAAAACGGCCGGTAATATAGTTCTGGGTCTGCTCCTTTTTAGGCGCGGTAAAAAGCGTTTTTGTTGCATCGTATTCCACCAGTTCGCCTAAATAAAAGAAGGCGGTATAATCGCTAACGCGGGCAGCCTGCTGCATATTATGCGTTACTATTACTATAGTGTACTTCTTTTTCATTTCCCAAATCAATTCTTCAATACGGGCATTTGAAATGGGGTCCAAGGCCGAAGCCGGTTCATCCATTAAAATTACCGATGGTTCAACGGCAATAGCCCGTGCAATACATAACCGCTGTTGCTGCCCACCCGAAAGCCCAAAAGCATTCTGGTTCAGTTTATCTTTTACTTCGTCCCACAGGGCAGCCTGCTTTAAAGAACGTTCCACTGTTTCGGCAATGAATTTGCGGTGGGTTACACCATTTACCCTTAAGCCATACGCTACATTCTCGAATATGCTTTGCGGAAATGGGTTTGGCTTTTGAAAAACCATCCCCACCTTTTTCCGCAATTCGTTAATGCGCATATCGGACGCGAAAATATCTTTGCCATCAATCAACACAGTGCCAGTCAGCCTAAAACCCTCAATTAAATCATTCATCCGGTTAAAAATGCGCAGGAAGGTTGACTTACCGCAGCCCGAAGGGCCAATAAGCGCTGTAACCGTATTATGCTTCATTTCCATGCTTATGTTGCGCAGCACCTGAAAGTCGCCATACCAGCTATTTACATCCTTTGTATATATCTTGCTCATTTTACTATCGCCCTGGGTATTAGTACCTGCCGGATATTCAGTGCGCAATTCCTGCGACCGTTCCCAACCGCCTGCGTGGAAATGCTGTTTACTTTGCCGTTCCGCATCTTTTGTTTCACTATCCATTGCACCTGTTTTATCCAAATCTGCCGGTAATGTATTTTTGTGTTTGCTCCTTCTCAGGATTTGTAAACATTACTTTTGTGTCATTATATTCAATCAGTTCGCCCAGGTAAAAAAAGGCAGCTTTGTCGCTTACCCGGCCAGCCTGCTGCATGTTGTGGGTAACAATTACAATAGTGTAGTTTTCCTTCAGCGAAACCAACAGTTCTTCAATTTTCAAAGTTGAAATCGGGTCGAGCGCCGAAGTGGGTTCATCTAATAGCAACATTTTGGGTTTCATGGCCAGGGCGCGGGCAATGCAAAGGCGTTGTTGTTGCCCACCCGAAAGCTGCGTGGCTTTTTTATGAAGCATATCCTTCACCTCGCTCCACAACGTAGCATTCATCAGCGAGGTTTCCACTACTTCATCCTTTTCGGTTTTAGAAAGGCTTATACCATTAAAAATATACCCCGCCAGGATGTTTTCATAAAT
>DASZPC010000044.1:0-3030 GCA_035550455.1 Chitinophagales bacterium
CAGCAAGGCGCCGCCACCGGTTAAGTAAAGGCCGGTTTTAAAAATATCGGCAGCCAGTTCGGGCGGCGTGGTTTCAAGCGCCTTCAAAATAGCTTCTTCTATTTTCGATATTGATTTATCAATGGCATGGGCAATTTCGGAGTACGAAACAATAATCTGTTTTGGTATGCCGGTCATCAGGTCGCGCCCGTTTACCGGGTATTCATCGGGTGGGGTATCAATATCCGTTAAAGCGCTGCCCACGTTTATTTTAATCATTTCGGCGGTGCGTTCGCCAATAAGCATGTTATGCTGGCGGCGCATATAATCAACAATATCCAGGGTAAACTCATCGCCGGCCACTCTTATACTTTGGTCGCACACAATGCCCGAAAGCGCAATAACGGCAATTTCGGTGGTGCCGCCCCCTATATCAATTATCATATTACCATTGGGCTCCTCCACATCAATACCAATACCAATAGCTGCCGCCATTGGCTCGTGTATCATTTTCACTTCCTGTCCCCCGGCCTGTTCGGCTGAGTCTTTTACGGCGCGCTTTTCCACCTCTGTAATGCCTGACGGGATGCATATTACCATGCGGTACCTGGGCGGGAACAACGGCTTTTTAGGCCCGTAAATCATGCTTATCATTTCACGGATCATACTTTCGGCCGCGCGGAAATCGGCAATTACTCCATCCTTCAGCGGGCGTACGGTTTTAATGTTCTCGTGTGTTTTTTCGTGCATTTGCATGGCCTTCTGGCCCACGGCAATCACCTTATCGGTGCGGCGGTCTATAGCTACAATCGAGGGTTGGTCAACAACAACTTTATCGTTATGGATAATCAGCGTATTGGCGGTGCCGAGGTCTATGGCTATTTCCTGCGTTAAAAAATTAAACAATGCCATTCGTAGTGATAGGTGTTTCTGTGTTTACTTCAATGCGGCGCAAATTAGGTAAAAACTTCTTACAGTTTACTTTCATTTAATCCACAAAAATGTGGCTTTAACTACCGCGCATCAATTAACGTTTTTTGGCCCTGCTTTAGTATTTAAACCGTATCTGCATTTTTACTGCGCTGGTACGAATATTTAAGCAGGCTGAACATGGATACATCGTACACAAAATGGGCAATGATACTGCTGGTAAGCCCGAAGAACCTGAACAGGTAACCAAAGCCCGAACAGATTATTATCATAAAAATGCCATAAATGGTAAGGTTAATGTTCGATGGGTTTATATACCCATGCAGCAAAATGAAAATAAAGGCCGCGGGCCATATCCCTATCAGGGGCTGTATGCCTGCCCTGAAAAGCACCTCCTCGCCCACGCTGGCGCAAAACGAATAGAACAGGATATTGAAAATGGTGGGGTTAATTTCATGCATCAGGTTTTCAAAAAAAGTGCGCACGCTGTTAAAGCGCCGCCCGTTTATAAGCAGTTGCGCCAGCAATGAAGAAAGGCTGCCGAAAAACAGCCCTACCAGCACCTGCAGGTAGTAGGGTTTTTTGCCCAGCAGCACCTGCCTTACCCAGCGGTGCTGCACATAGTGTATCAGCAAAATGCCCACTGCGCTCATCCCTATCAGCGTAAGCCAGCTTAGGTAATACAATCGTTTTTTATCGGGAACTACCATCTCTATCTCTACTACCGAAACGTAAAAAAACGCCCGGGGTTTTACTACCGGGCGGTACTTTTGGCCTTATGCAGCGGTGCAAAAGCGGCAACCGGTATAAAAATTCTGATTTTGAACAGCAATATACTAATCTTGTTCAATCTAAAACATAATTATGGCCGACGAGAAAAAGGTAACCCCCATTAGCCAACTGGGCGAGTTTGGGCTTATTGACAGGCTTACCGCCGGGTTTGAAACCCTTAACCCCGAAACCATTAAAGCCATTGGCGACGATGCTGCCGTAATTGATAGCGGCCCCAAGCGCACCGTGGTAAGCACCGATTTGCTGGTAGAGGGTATCCACTTCGACCTGATGTACACCCCCCTTATGCACCTGGGCTACAAAAGCGTGGTGGTAAACCTTAGCGATATATATGCCATGAACGCCCAGCCGAAGCAGGTAACGGTTTCGCTGGCTATTTCATCGCGGTTTACGGTAGAGGCTTTGGAGGAACTATATAAAGGCATAGCCCTTGCCTGCAAAAATTATAAAGTGGACCTGGTGGGCGGCGATACGACTTCCTCTTTAAAAGGGCTGGTTATTTCGGTAACGGCTGTTGGCCTGGCGGCTGACGATGAAATAGTATACCGAAATACCGCCCGCGTAGGCGACCTTATTTGTGTTACCGGCGACCTTGGCGCAGCTTATTTGGGGCTGCAAATACTGGAACGTGAAAAACGCATTTACCTGGAGCACCCCGATGTGCAGCCCGAACTGGAAGATGCCGAATACCTGGTGGGCAGGCAGCTTAAACCCGAGGCCCGGGCCGACGTAATCAGGTACTTTAAAGAAATGGATTTAAAACCTACAGCCATGATGGATTTGAGTGATGGGCTCTCGTCGGATATCCTGCACATTTGCCGCCAAAGCGGGGTGGGCTGCGAAATAAACGAAAGCGCCGTGCCGCTTAGCGAGGAGGCTTACAACATGGCCATTAAATTTAACCTGGACCCTATTACCTGTGCGTTGAACGGCGGAGAAGATTACGAACTGCTGTTTACCATAGCACCTGAAGACGAAACCAAAATAGTGCTCGAAGAAACATTTTCTGTTATCGGGCAAATCACGGCCGCCGAACAGGGCTGCCAGCTAATAACCCGCAGCGGTACCCGGCACCCGCTTACCGCCCAGGGCTGGAACCATTTTAAGGGTTGAGCGGAAAAGATAATATAAAAAGGCAGCACAGATTTAGGCAGGTTGATTTAGTAAACCACCAACATATTTTCACATTAATGTGAAGTTATAATTGGGTTTTTTGTTGCAAGGAGCCTTTTGGTGGAGCTATATTTGTTTATATGGTACAGGCCAAAACGGTTTTAATATGATAAGGGCGTTCAGGATGCATTTGCCTGGTGGGCAGAGCCAAAAAGG
>DASZPC010000045.1:0-4767 GCA_035550455.1 Chitinophagales bacterium
GTGTTATATTTTTTATTGTGTATCACGTTACGTCCATGACGGGGAAAAAATTGGCCGAAAGCAATGTGTTAACCGCCTTTGGCGGCATGTGGCTCTCCACTTTTGTTTTATTGCCCGTAGGCATGTTTCTTACCTTAAAGGCAACTGACGATTCTAAAATTTACACCACCGAATATTACCGGAATATCTTTGCCCGTATATTTTATCGAAAAAAGCAAAGCGCTTGAAAAAGTTTATTTGGCAAAACAGGGTGTTCCTGGGGCTTTATGCACTTTTCCTGGTTATTGGGGCGGTGCTCATTTTCAGGTACGAAAAAGGTGCTGAAATAATTTATTTCAGTGCGCTGCACAATAGTTATTCCGATACCTTTTTTGTTTGGATAACAAGGCTCGCCGAAGCGCCCATGTTAGTACTTATTATTGGTTTTAGCTTAAGAAACGGATTGCGTAACGGGCTCATAGTTGGCCTTAATGTACTGCTTACTTTTACTATTACATCCTTCCTGAAGTTAATGGTATTTCCGGGCAGCGACAGGCCCTCGGTTTATTTTGAAGGTAAAACCACGCTCAATTTTGTTCAGGGGGTTGAAATATACCACCATCATAGTTTTCCATCGGGGCATACGTCATCGGCGTTTGCATTGTTTTTTATGCTCAGCATTCTCGCTGAAAATAAAAAATGGAGTTATTTATTTTTTACACTGGCCCTGCTTGTAGGAATATCAAGGGTTTATTTGCTTGAGCATTTTTTCAGCGATGTTTACTTCGGTTCATTAACTGGTATGGCGGTTACTGTTATCTTTTACTTAATTTTCGTCCGGTCGCGCTTTTTTGAAAACCTGGAATGGAGAAAAAATAACTGCTAAATGCTCGAAGCACTGCGCAAACGGATAACGCAATTTCCCACCCAATTGCTGCTGATAATAATTGGCGGGTTGCTGTTTATTCCATTTATCGGCAATGTGCATCTTTTCGATTGGGACGAAATAAATTTCGCCGAAAGCGCACGCGAAATGCTGCTTACACATAACTACCATTTGGTTCAAATCAATTTTCAGCCGTTTTTCGAAAAACCGCCGCTGTTTATATGGTTACAGGCCCTCTCTATGCATTATTTCGGCATTAACGAGTTTGCAGCAAGGTTACCTAATGCACTTTGCGGCATAATTACCATGCTGGCAGTGTTTAATGTAGGCCGCAGGGTGTATAAATCGCAGTTCGGTACTTTGTGGGCATTAATGTTTGCCTGCTCGTTCCTGCCGCAAATTTATTTCAAGTCGGGTATTATCGACCCTGTGTTCAACCTGTTCATTTTCCTGGGCATTTATTTCATGTACAACCTTACGGTGTTTAACGATTTCGAAAACAGTAAAACCCGCAGGCGTAACCGGCGCTTTAATTTGCTACTATCTGCTTTGTTTATTGGCCTTGCCACACTCACCAAGGGGCCGGTTGCCATTTTGCTGGTGGTACTTACCGCCACCACTTATTTTATAGTTAACCGGGGCAAACTGCAAATAGAAATAAGCGAAATGCTGGCCTGGTTGATTGTTGTAATAGTAATAATTGCTGTATGGTTAAGTTTTGAATCTGAGCAAAGCGGGTTGAAGTTTGTTATGGAGTTTATTAAATACCAAATACGGTTGTTTAGTACAGAAGATGCAGGGCATGGCGGGCCGTTTTTCTATCATTTTGTGGTGTTGCTAATCGGGGCTTTTCCTGCTTCGGTATTAATATTTGATTCACTAAAGAAAAATGCGCACGATGATACCAGTCAGCTTATTTTTAAAAGGTGGATGATTTACCTGCTATGTGTGGTGCTGGTAGTTTTTAGTGTAGTAAAGACAAAAATTGTTCATTATTCATCGTTGTGTTATTTCCCAATTACCTTCCTCGCGGCTTATTTTCTGAATTACTTTATTGATGGCAAAATGAAATGGACATGGCGGCAAACCCTGCCCTTGTTCAGTATAAGCCTGCTTATAACCGGGGCCCTTACTGGCGGTATCTTTCTTATGATGCACCCCGATTTGATTGCTTATTATGTAAAAGACGACTTTGCCCGCGAGTGTTTAAAGGCCAGGGTTTACTGGAGCACCGGTGACATAAGAACGGGTATTGCCTATCTCGTACTAATCATTACAGCCCTATATTTTATCCAGGCTAAAAATGCCCGGCTGGGGGTTTACATACTGCTTATCAGCAGCGCTTTGTTTGTAAATAAGATAATGACATTTATAGTACCCCGGGTTGAAAAATACAGCCAGGCTGCGCTTATCGAATTTTTGGAGTCGAAAAAAAATGAGTACTGCTATGTTGAAACGGCAGGTTTTAAAAGCTATGCCCAATACTTTTATGCCGCATTAAAACCGGGTACTTCAACAGACACCACCATTAACCACTATGTAATATGTAAGGTTACAGCAACCAAGGATATACCGGTTTGGTTTCCCGGCATTAAAGAGTTATACCGTAAAAACGGCTTTGTGTTCTACGAATTACAGAAATAACCCTATTCCATAAAAAAAGCCCGCAACAATTTATGCTGCGGGCTTGCCTTCAATTCTAAGTTAGCTTCGCTTTATTTAGTAATAACCACTTTTCGGTAAGCCGATACCCCGGCTGTCTCTAGTTGGAGAATATATACCCCACCCGGCAAAGTGTTTACATCAATAACATTCACATCGCCATTCAATGCAGTGTTTTCCCATAACATCCTTCCGTCGGTATCAAATATTTTACCGCTTGCCTTTACGCTTCCAAGGCTACCCAAATCAACATACAGCAGGCCTGAAGCGGGGTTAGGATAAATCTTTGCTGCCGCTGCCGGGTTCGCCACATCTACCCCAAGGAAAGTAACGTTGTAAGCCGATGAAGTGGACGAGCAACCAAACGAATTAGAAACCTCAACTGTGTAACTTCCATTTGCAGTTGGCACATAATTTTGAGAGGTAGCCCCACCGATAGCAATATTATTTTTATACCACTGGTATGTATTACCCTGCGTAGCCACCAGGGTATTGCCTGAAAGCGTAATGCCCACCACCGGTGTATTAATAACTGTCATGGTAACGCTGTTAGACATGGCGCCTGATGGAGAAGCGCAGCTAAGGCTGCTGGTCATACTGCAACTAATTACGTCGCCATCATTAAGGTTGGCATCGGTATAAACAGGGTTATTGGTCCCGGTATTGATATTGTTTTTGGTCCACTGGTAAGTAGGGGAACCACCACCGTTTACAGGCGTAGCCGTAAACGTAACATTAGTCCCCTCGCAAATGCTGTTACCCTGATCGGATGAAACACTTACCAACGCCGCACCACCCTGCACCACTGAAATAGCCAGTGCCAACGAGGTAACTGTAGGTTGCGATACACAGGTTGAATTAGAGGTCATTTGCACACTCACCGCATCACCATTGTTAAGCGAAGCAGGCGTAAAGGTTGCCCCGGTAGCCCCATTCACGTTACTACCATTTATCATCCACTGGTAAGTTGGCGATGAACCACCATTAACAGGGCTTGCCGTAAAGGTTGGTATTTGCCCGGTACATATAGAGCCGCCCAGGCTTGAACTGATACCTACACTGGCAGTTCCAGAGCTTGAAACAGCCATTGTAATACCATTAGAGGTGGCCGTTGATGGCGAGGCGCAGCTTGACGAAGAAGTCATAACAACACTAATCACATCGCCATTAGCCAGGGTAGCGCTGGTATATGTGGCGCTAATAGCACCATTAATTACATTTCCGTTATTATACCACTGGTAGCCCGGCGACCCGCCACCATTAGCAGGTGTGGCAGTAAACGTTACGCTTTGGCCGGAACAGATACTATTGCCAACATTCGATACAATACTTACCGACGGCGCCACAGCCGAACCTACCGACATAGTGATAGTATTAGAAGTTGCATTACTGGTTGAAACACAGGCAGAGTTTGAAGTCATTTGAACACTTACCTGGTCGCCATTTGCAAGTGAAGCATTAGTGTATGTAGCCGAGTTTGAACCAACGTTCCCCCCATTCAACTTCCATTGGTAAGTTGGCGAGGTTCCACCATTAGTTGGCGTGGCTGTAAAAGTAACACTTTGCCCTGAACAAATGGTATTACCTGTATTGGCAGCTATGCTTACTGAAGGGGTGGCATTGCTTACAACCGATATGGTAATTGAATTAGAGGTAGCCGAGGTAGGCGTGGCACAGGTTGCATTGGAGGTCATGCTTACACTTACCACATCGCCATTAGCCAGCGATGAAGTTGTGTATGTTGATGAACCTGAACCAACATTGCTGCCGTTAACCTTCCATTGGTAGCTTGGAGAAGATCCGCCATTGGTTGGCGTGGCTGTAAAAGTAACACTTTGCCCGGCGCAAATACTGCTACCAGACCCGGAAGCTATACTAACCGAAGGGGTAACCGCTTGGTTTACCGTCATGGTAACTGAATTTGAATTGGCCGATAAAGGCGATACACAGGTACCGTTGGAAGTCATGTTACAGGTAACCACATCGCTATTGGCCAGCGATGCATTTGAATAAGTAGAGGCATTTGAACCAACATTGTTTCCGTTCAGTTTCCATTGGTAGGTTGGCGATGAGCCGCCATTAGAGGGAGAAGCGGTAAAAGTAACATTAGCGCCGCTGCAAATAGTACTTTGCGATGCACTGATGGAAACCCCCGCTGCACTGCTTTGCGTTACTGAAACAGTAAACGAAGAGGTGGACGAACTACCGCACGAGTTATTGGCTTTTACAGTAATACTACC
>DASZPC010000046.1:0-3857 GCA_035550455.1 Chitinophagales bacterium
ATTGCTGTATCCTCCAATTACCATTCTGCTTCAGGGTCGGTACGCACCACTTCGCACATTTCATCCAATAAAGGTTTCAGGTATTCCGAATGGAAACCTTTACGGCCACCCAACACAATTTTATCGGCCGCCACTACCGGCACCTTTAAACCGGCGCCCTCAATTATTGCAGTAACTTTTTCCAGCCACTTTGCTTTAAGGTACTCTTCACCGGCAAAAATACCTTCGGCGGCAAGTTGTGCTTCGTATGGGCCGAGTTCAAAAATTCCAAGCGCATAAGGGAAAGCATAATTCACGGCTGCCTGCATACGCGCCTTGCTTTCGTCATTGCCCTGTGCCAGTTGTTTTAAAAAAGTGTCGGCATGCATTACATGGTACTTTATTTCGCCTTTCACTTTTTTTGCCAATTGGGCCAGCGGTGTAAACGATGAAACGGTAAGCATTTCGTAACGAAGCGCTTCGGCATGGTCGAAAAGAAACTGGCGCACCAAACTAAAATCGTACTCGCCTATTGGCAGTTCCACCAGTTGGCAGCATTTAAAAGTGCCTTCCTCCCGCATAAATGCAATTTTATCGGGTTCTTCTTCACCTAATATTTCATGCAGCAACTTGTATAAAGCCTGCGCATGGCCAATTTTATCCTGCGCCATTGACGAAAAAGCAAGGTCTTCCTCCAGCATGGGGCCTATACCCGTCCATTCCGAATTGCGGTGGCCAATAATTAAAGCATCATCGGCCATTTTATAAAGCATTTCTTTTACGGCATCTGTATTCATAACCACATTTTAATTTTTGTTCTTCAACTGAAAAGCTTCTATCCTGTCGCGTACTTTATAAGCCCCCGGTTCGCGGAAAGTCTTTTCAGGAGCCGTTTCAAAAATATCCTCGTCGGCAGCATTAAAGGTGTACACATCGCTGGTTTTAACCACCCATAAATTGGTGGTTTTGCCACGGCGGCCAAAGGTTTCCTTGGCCATTACCAAAGCCATATCAGGGGTAGAGGCGTGTACTATACCTACATGTACTACCTGTTTGCCCCGTCTTTCCTGGTGAAAAACCTCCCAGGTAATTAAATGGGTATTGGTGCTTACAGCGCCTTCTTCCACCTTTTTAAGGTCCAGCCGGTTTACTCTTGGGTCTAATGAGTTCATTGCTCTATTATTTTAAGCCAGGGGTGTTACATATTTTTCGTTGCGGTGCATAAGGGCGTTTCGTACCCAGCGGCCCGCTTCTTCGGCATAGCGGCGCACCTCAAGCCGCTCTTTATTACAAGGGCCATCGCCATTAATTACGCGTTTAAACTCATCCCAGTCAGGGTCCGAAAACTCCCAAATACCGTCATCATTTTTACGCAGGTTAGGGTCGGGGAAAGTAAGGCCGAGCTCCAGGATTTTAGGAACATACTGGTCTAAAAACTGGTTGCGCATGTCATCGTTCGAGGCCAGCTTCACCTTCCATTTCATTAGCTTTTCCGAGTGTTGCGAAGTCCTGTCGGGTGGGCCAAAAAAATGGATAAGCGGCCTGTACCACCGGTTAATGGCATCTTGCAAAATAGCCCGCTGTTTAGGCGTGCCGGTTGCCAGGTACACCACATTATCATGCCCCTGCTTTAAGTGGAAACTTTCTTCGTAACAAATGCGTTCCAGCGCACGGCAATACGGCCCGTACGAGCCTTTTGAATTAATAACCTGGTTAACAATAGCAGCGCCGTCCACTAAAAAACCTATTACAGCCACATCGGCCCAGGTTTTGGCCGGGTAATTAAATACATTGGAATATTTCGATTTGCCATTCAGCAAATCGTTTAGCATTTCTTCACGGGTTTTGCCAAGCGTTTCAGCAGCGCTGTATAACAATTGCCCGTGGCCTATTTCGTCCTGCACTTTGGCAATTAAGGCCAGTTTGCGCCTAAAGTTGGGGGCACGTGTAATCCAGGTGCCTTCGGGCAATGCGCCTACAATTTCCGAATGGGCGTGTTGCTCAATCATCCGCAATAGTTGCCTGCGGTATTCTTTGGGCATCCAGTCGCCGGGCTCAATTTTTTCGCCACGGGCTATCCGGTCTTCAAACTCCGTCAGTTTCTCCGGGTCTTCATCAATCACATTCAGCCTTTTGGCTTCTTCTTCAGTTATATGTGTGTTACCGTACATGTTACGTATTAAGTAGTTAGTATTTAGAAAAATACAATTTAAGTTTCTGTCAGCCTTTCAATCCTTTTAAAAGCACATCGGCTATGCCATCGGCAATTTCCTCGGTGCTTAGCTTTTCTTTTGATTTATATAAATCGTAAGTGGCATTAAGGGCAGAGAAAATAGTAAAAGTGGCCAAGCGGGTATTTACATTCTTAAAATCGCCTTTCTTTTTGCCCCGCTCTATAATATCGCGAAAGCCCTGCTCGTAATCAAAGCGCATTTTTTTAAACTTAGCCAAATGCGGCTCTTCCAGAAACATCCATTCATGAAAAAACACGCTGGAGGCTTCGATATTATTGGCAATTACCCCCACATGGCTCCTGATGGCTGCCCGCAGTTTTTTAACTGATGATTTTTCATTGCCATCCACCGTTCCAAAGGCCTTAAAAAACTGATCGGCTATATCAAAGCAAATTTCGCGCAACACATCATCTTTCGATTTATAATGGTTGTAAATGCTGGGGGCCTCTATGCCTACCTCTTTGGCCAGTTCGCGCATACCTACGGCGGCATAGCCTTTTTCGCGGAACAATTTTTCCGCCTTTTGCCTTATAACAAGGCGCGTATTTGATACACTTGCAGCCATATACTAACAGTTGTAAGCAAAGTTAAAACATTAAATCTAAACAAACAAGTGTTAGTTTAAGGCCACAAAAAAAGGCCCCCGCCACAGGCAAGGGCCAAACCAACCAACATTAAGAATTGCGATAACCTATTGCGAGTTGGAGAAAGATGGTTATACTTTATTTAATTTACTGCCTTACCACAAAGGTATCGGCTATTTTATCGTGCAGGCCCTGTTTACGTTCGTCAAAAATTATCATCACGTACCCTATACCCAGCACAAGCCCTGAAAGTATTTTAGAGAGGTTGCGCAGCAGTGCTTTACTGAAATCAACCGGGTTATTGTTTTTATCAACCACTTTTAAGCCAAACACAATTTTGCCCAGGGTGGCATGGTAACTCGATGACTCCATAATAGCGTAATAGATAATAATGGCTGTTTCGCGGAAAATGTTGTAGCCCCAAAATTTGAAACTCAAATGCAACCAGTTGGAATCAAAACTATAGGGGCTCCACCACCAGTGCCACACAAACAGAGAGGCAATAGTTGAAAGCAAAAGACGGTCAATGATAAAAGCGCCTAACCTTTGCAGGCCACTGGCATATTGGTTATTGATTGATATAATTTCCATAACAGGCTTTTAAAAATTCACTTAAACATATCATACATACTTACTTAGTCTTTCTTTTGCACTTTGCCTATGCCTTCGCTTTTCAGTTCAAGCAATTCACCGGGGCCTTTGTAATACAACACACCCACTGCCGAGGAACGGATGTAAAAAGCACTATCGGCATAAACCTCGGCGCTGCCCACAGCCGTGTTGTGTATCATCAGGGTATCGGCTTTAAGGCCGAAAGCAGAAAGCGTTCCCACACTGCGGTTATTAATACGGGCCTCGTGCACCTTACCCCTTAATGTGGTATTGCCCACTGATTTAAGGTCGGCATGCAGGTACCGGGAATCAATATCCAGGTCCATTTTACCCACCGATTGCGAGTTAAGCACCAGGCTATCCAGCTTTAGCTGGTTGGTGGTGGTAAGGCTTCCCACCGAATTAAACTCCAGGCTTTTAAGTTTCTGCACATTAATAAACACCTTCA
>DASZPC010000047.1:0-5422 GCA_035550455.1 Chitinophagales bacterium
TCGATGAACGGGTGCAACAAGCCGGAAGCAATTTCGCCGCCACCGCCGGGCAACGAATTTTTAACCACCACCGAACTGGTTGCTGTTGATAAGGCCGATACCACCGTACGAGATACCGCCGTGTGGACGAAACTGGACCCCAACTCGCCCGACCCACCTGATACAAGCCGTGCATTCCTGAATTTAAAACCGGGACATACTTATGATGTTCAGATTATTCTATTGGACGAAACACAAAACCCGGTTGTTGTAGTAAGCGATGAAATAAAAGAACGGCAAAATTACCATCTCTTTTGCTTTGATATTTCCGGTGGGCTTAACCTTACCGTTAACCGAACCGATTTAGATACAAACAACCCTCCGCTACCGGTAGGTTTAACCGACAATTTTATTACAGGGAGCGCCAGTAATGGCTCGTTGGAAGTTATACTGCGTCATCAGCCCAATTCCAAGAACGGTACTTGCGACCCCGGTTCAACTGACTTAGACGTAACCTTCCAAATCAATATCCAACCATAATTTATAAACCACAAAAAATTGTTTTATCATGAGAAATATATTTAAATTATTACTCGTTACCGTTATTTTGTTGCCCGGCTTAACAGGCACGGCGCAGGATAAAACGGAAAAAATCAAGGCAAAAAGCTTTGTTGAATTTTCAGCAGGTATTTCTGCCCCGTTCGGCAATTTTGCCAAAAGCGATTACGACAACCCCAAAGCGGGGTTTGCGCAATTAGGGCCTCACTTTAATTTCGGCGGGGCCTACTTTATCCCCCATACAAATTTTGGCTTTGGCGGATTTATCGCTTACTCGCAATATACCTTAAGGAATATGCAAAACATGTCGGATGGTTACCTGGATGCCTTCGGAGTGGATAGCGCTACCGTAAAATATACGAAATACCATAAGATAGATGTACTTATAGGGCCTTATTATTCTATCCCAACCAAATATGTAACTGTTGATTTTCGCCTCTTAGGCGGCGTTACCAATGCGCTTAGTCCTCAAATAAAAGTATATCTTGAAGATGACCCCACCGATGGATTTACACAAGATAAAGCCTTAGCAACCGCACTTGCAGCACAGGTTGGCTTTGGGTTGCGCTTTACCCCTATCCCGCAATTTGCTATTGCTTTAAGGGCAGACTATTTTTACTCGCGGCCGGTATTCGATATAAGCAATGAAAACAGGGTTGTAGCGGCAGGCCGTTTGATTAGTTCTTACACTGAGCCAATACAAGGTATCAATGCTACTTTGGGTTTGGTTTATCAATTTGGGAAATAATAAACCCAGGGGGCGTAAAACCTATATTTCAACGATTACTTTTAAGTTTTTGTAAATTAATGTAGGTTTGCCGCCCTGTTTGGGGTGAATCTCACCACAGCATGCAATAGCAACAGGTAAAAGCACCGAAGGAGGTGCGAATGAAACAGCCATGGTATCATTCATACCTCTGGGTGTGGCGCAGCTTGGTAGCTATCCCGACATTGTTGTCGGGATGGTCGGAAGTTCGAGGAATCTGAACGAATCTTCCGGCAACCAGGAGGGCAAAAGCTGAGAGTATAAACCTGCTCTGAGTTTTTGTTTAACCTGGGTGTGGCGCAGCCTGGTAGCTATCCCGACATTGTTGTCGGGATGGTCGGAAGTTCGGGGAATCTGAACGAATCTTCCGGCAACCAGGAGGGCAAAAGCTGAGAGTATAAACCTGCTCTGAGTTTTTGTTTAACCTGGGTGTGGCGCAGCCTGGTAGCGTACTTGCATGGGGTGCAAGTGGTCGGATGTTCGAATCATCTCACCCAGACAGAACAAATCCGCTTCAAAAGAGCGGATTTTGTTTTTATGAAAATCCGAAGGTTTCGTTTGAGGTTTTCCTAAAAACAACCGACTTACGCAGGGTTTTCTTCTGTTATTTCTCTTAAAGCCCAATACACTTTATTAAAAACACTATGCTCATTAACTAACCCTCTTTCATACTCAATTACAGTTGCTATTTGTTTGCTTCTCTTTTTCGCAATTTCAAGCACCCTATCCTTCTTAAACACCTGTAGCATTATTTCTTGAATAGACGAAGCCTCTTCTTTGGTAAAGTTTTCTCCGTTTATTTTTCCTCTCAATTCCGAAACTGCCTTTTTTAGTTCTTTGAACCGATAATCCAAATAAATATCTAGAACTCCATTTTGTACATATGCAATGTCATGGATTGCCCAACACGCCGCATCAAATACATTGACCAAAGCTGTATAATTCTCTGCGTCCTTCCCTTCTAACTCCTTTCTTTCTTCACCTTTATCTGGCCATTCAACAAATAGCTTATAATAATCCTTTTCAATTTTCTTACTTACTTGCTTTAGTGATTCATTCATAATTTGATAAAGTGGTTCATTTGGTCTGTCCATATCGCGTTCTTTGGGTTGTTATAAAGTAAACACAATTTATAAACAACCTTCAAAAGAAAGGAGAAAATTCTCTCTCACTTCGAAGTAAATTCATCCTTCTTAATTATATTACCCCATAATAATGGGTTATCAGTTAACGCATTCATAAGACTTAAAAAAAATAAAGCATGGCCTATTGCCTTTATTGCGGGAAAGAAAAGAGCAAAGAAGAATTAACTCAAGAGCATTTTTTGCCACGAGCAATTGGGGGAAATTTAGACAGTTACAACCCCTTTAGCATTAATAACGTTTGCGAACGCTGTAATACCCTATCCGGCCTCTTTATCGATGCTCCCTTTATTAAGGGATGGCTTTTAAACAACGACAGGGCAACCAATGCTAAAAAATATGTAGATATTACGGAGAAGACAATATTGCCTCTTAAATATTTAGGAGTAATTTCAGACCTCCGCTTTGAAGACAACGTCTGTGAATTATGGTTAGGCCCCACTGGAGACCTCATTTACCACTTTCATCAGCCTTGGCCAGACGAAGAAAACCTCCCAGCAATGGCTGGTTGGCCTGTAGGACGAATTCGAAAAACCGTAGATAAAGGCTTTGTTTTTGTCTTTATAAGATCAAACAATCCTCAATGGCATCCTGCAATAATTTATTCCATAATTGCCCAATTTAAAGATACCATAATCTATCCTGGCAACTTTAAGGTTCCACCATTGCCCGAATTTCAAGTCATTCCCAACAAACTTAAATTTTTACATGAAGAAATACTAAAACTAAATGGTAAAACCCATAATGGCACTATGAAGATTTCAATTGATTTTGGGATACGCTTTTTATGCAAATTGGGTCTTGGTTTTGGATACCTTTTGTTTGGAGAGCAGTTCGTTTTAAGTGAAGGAGCCCAAATTCTAAGAGCAGGCATGTGGTCAAAAAATAGAAAAGAAAGGGAAGATATTGAGTTGCATGGATCTTCATTTTTTTCCAGAAATAACCATCTTGAGGAATTAAAGGAGCTTTTTCCTTGGAAAGGTGGACATTCCTTCATCTTAATGCCCTTTGGAGATGGAGTTGGATTATATGCCAATTTTTATGAAAGCCAGTCAGCTTTAATACAAATTAAGCACCCAACTACAACAATGAATGATGGACTGGTTTACGTGGTGGCCCCTACATTAAAAAAGTGTGTAGGGCCTATTACAATGGGCAAATTTATTGGCCATCTACATCGAGATGGCCATGTGCATCCTGAATTGGGTCAATTGGATGATATCATACAGAAATTTCAGGGTTGGCCGCCTTATGAGGTTTGATTTTTAAGCCACTTAAAAAAAGCAAACTGTCCGCAATTAACTTCAAATCCCTTAAAAAATGGTTCGATAAGTTGACAGGCAGGTAGACAAGACTGAAGGAGTTAGCTTTCGCTAACTCCTTTTTTATTTTGCGCAGCCTGGTAGCTATCCTTTTAATACTCCTCCGTTTTTGGGCCTTTTTTATCGGGCTTTACAAGGAAGAAAGCCACCCCGCTATTAGCTAATACATAAGGCCACAGCATTAAATCAAAAGCCGGTTTTTAAATAAGGCGCATTAAATTTCTGTTAAAGTCTTTCTGGGAATCGAACACAAATCGAAAAGTCTTGTTTAACTTTTTATTAAAAACATTAAACAAAGCATTATGAGAAGAAATAACCTACTTTCAATTGCCCTCGGAGCATGTATGTCACTAATCAGTTCGCTGGCTTTTTCACAAACCGCCAACGTACAGGTAATACATAATTGTGCTGACCCGGCCGCCGATACTGTTGACATTTATGTTAACGGAAATCTGGCACTTGACAACTTTGCTTTCCGCACGGCGACCCCCTTCCTGCAGTTGCCTTCCGGCGTTACGCTAAATATAGGGGTTGCGCCTAAAAACTCCACTTCGGTGGCCGATACTATTAAATCCTTCGCAGTAGGGCCATTGACTACCGATAGCAACTATATAGTAGTAGCCAGCGGGGTGGTAGCTAATGGCTTTGCCGCTAACCCAAACAGCCTGAGCACTTCTTTTACCTTAAAAGTAATAACAGATGCAGTTACTGCCGGTAGCGGACAAAATGTATCGCTAGGTGTTTTTCACGGGGCCACCGATGCGCCGGGGGTTGATGTAAAGGTTACAAATGGCCCTGCATTAGTAACTAATATAGAATATGGTTCCTTTGCCGGTTACCTGTCGGTTCCCGCAACCTGGTACCCAATCAGCATTTATCCTACCGGCGCCAACACCGCTGTGGCCAATTATGTAGCCGACCTTTCGGGGCTTAGCGGGGGCGCCGCAGTTGTAATTGCATCAGGTTTCCTCAACCCTTCAGCTAATAACAACGGCCCGGCTTTTGGTTTATTTGCCGTGTTAACCGATGGCACTGTAATTGAACTACCGGCACAAACTTTTGCAAATGTGCAAATAGCCCATAATTGTGCTGCCCCCGCAGCTGATTCGGTGGATGTGTACCTGGACGGTGTTAAAGCCATTCCTAACTTTAAATTCCGTACAGCAACTCCATTTATTCCTATCCTGGCAAGTGTTAATCACAGTGTAGCGGTAGCACCGGCTAACTCATCGTCTGTTGCACAGGCAATTGCCACCTTCAATAACATTAATCTTACGGCTAATCAAAATTATATAGTGGTTGCATCGGGAGTAGTTGGTAGCGGCTTTGCATCAAATCCATCGGGATTAAACACCGGCTTTGATTTGAAAGTGATTGCCAATGCTGAAACCGCCGCTGCTACCAGCGGGAAAGTAGACCTGGCCATATTTCATGGCAGTACCGATGCTCCGGCCGTAAGCGTAGCAGCAGAAGGTGGTTCAACTTTAGTACAAGGGCTTCATTATGGTAGCAGTACCAGCTATTTATCGTTGCCCGCCAATAACTATACCCTCGACATTCAAGACTCGAGCCAAATGACCGTGCTTGCCCGTTACATTGCCGATGTTTCAGGCATTGCTGATAGTGCTGGCGTGGTATATGCCTCGGGTTTTCTT
>DASZPC010000048.1:0-9789 GCA_035550455.1 Chitinophagales bacterium
ATGCCACAAACGCATGTGTATTAGGGTTGCCATCATTACGCTTGGCAAAGTTACGGTTGAAAGAGGTGATGATAGAGTTGCGCTTGTTAGGGTCGTTAGTATGGCGCGACCATTGGCCTATACAAGGGCCGCAGGCATTGGCCAGCACCACGCCACCCATATTTTCAAACACGCCCAGGTAGCCATCGCGGGCTACAGTATAGCGCACCTGTTCGCTACCCGGTGTAATGGTAAATTCTGCTTTGGCTTTCAGGTTCTTATCAACCGCCTGCTTTGCCAACGATGCCGAACGGGTAATATCCTCGTACGACGAATTGGTGCATGAGCCTATTAAACCGACCTCCAGCGTGGCAGGCCAGTTGTTATCTTTTACTGCCTGTGCAAATTTAGAAAGCGGCCAGGCTGCATCCGGTGTAAATGGCCCGTTGATGTGCGGTTCCAGTTCGCTCAAATTAATTTCAATTACCTGGTCGAAATACTTAGCAGGGTCGGCGTAAACTTCGGCGTCGCCTTTTAAGTGTTCGGCTACCGCATTGGCTAAATCGGCCACACCGGCGCGTCCGGTGCCACGCAGGTACTCTTCCATTTTTTCATCGTACCCGAAAATAGAAGTGGTAGCGCCTATCTCCGCGCCCATGTTGCAAATAGTGCCTTTACCGGTACACGAAAGCGAATCGGCCCCTTCGCCAAAATATTCAACAATAGCGCCGGTGCCGCCTTTTACGGTCAATATTCCGGCCACTTTTAATATCACGTCTTTCGATGAAGTCCAGCCCGAAAGTTTGCCGGTTAGTTTTACACCAATCAGTTTGGGGAATTTCAATTCCCAGGCCAAGCCTGCCATTACATCGCAGGCATCGGCGCCACCCACGCCAATAGCTACCATACCCAGGCCACCGGCGTTAACGGTGTGCGAGTCGGTGCCTATCATCATCCCGCCGGGGAAGGCGTAGTTTTCCAACACCACCTGGTGGATGATACCCGCACCGGGTTTCCAGAAACCGATACCGTATTTATCGCTTACGGAGGCCAGGAAATCATATACCTCGCGGTTGGTAATTTTTGCCTGTGCCAGGTCTTTATCAGCGCCGTCTTGCGCTACAATTAAGTGGTCGCAATGCACGGTGCTGGGCACTGCCACTTTGGGGCGGCCAGCCTGCATAAACTGCAACAGGGCCATTTGGGCAGTGGCATCCTGCATGGCTACACGGTCGGGCGCAAAATCAACATAACTTTTGCCGCGCACAAAATTCTCGGCCTTCTGGTCTGTGTGCAGGTGGGCGTATAATATTTTTTCGGTAAGGGTTAAAGGGCGGTTAAGCAGTTGGCGTGCAGCCGCAATTTTAGAAGGCAGCTCAGCATAAACCTTCTTTATCATTTCAATATCGAATGCCATTTTTTAGTATTTAAGTTGATGTTTTTACTTTGGTTGCAGGGGCAAATGTAGCAGGTTTTAGAATATCCAAAAAGGATTTAGCGAAAATTCGCTAATATTTTTTTAATTGGCTGAAATTCAAGGGTGTTAACCTGTAAGAGGTTAGAATTTGGGATGAAATAGATTAAAGAGTCATATATGGAATACGGGTTTACACCTGTAACATTTATTCAATGTTAAACATCGGGATAAGATAGGGATAAAAATTTTGAAGGCAAGTGAGCAGAAATGAATATTGAGAGCTTTATAAATGTCAGAAAAACAAAGAGGTCGCCTTGCGGACGACCTTTTTAAATCAGGGAATTCTTTAGGTATTAGGGAACGGGTCATTAAATTTTAGCTTATTATCAAAAAAGGATTGCTCGGCGTCCTGTAATAGGCATTCTTCGAGGTTCTTAATCATATTTTCTTTATTAATATTTTGACCAATGAAAACTAATTCATTCATGCGGTCGCCCCATTGTTTGCTCCATTTGCTTTCGATGTATTGTTTGTTATCTACAAATGATTGATAGGTTATTCGTTCACTAAACGGCATACTTACCCACCAAACGCCTGCCTTTTCTAATCTTGAAGAACCGCCAGCCTGCGAAAAGCTTATAGCATCATTGGGACGAGAAGCCAACCAAAACAAACCTTTTGCCCTCAAGATTCCACTTGGATATTGCTCATTTAAATATTTCCAAAACCGTTCGGGGTGAAAAGGTTTTGGGTTACGGAACACAAATGAACTAATGCCATACTCTTCTGTTTCGGGTGTATGCCCTTCAGCTTGCAATTCTTTTTGCCAGCCAGCCGAGTTTTCAGCTTGTTCAAAGTCGAATAGTTTGGTATTTAGTATTTCTTTCGGTGCTACTTTTCCAAACTTGGAAGCAATGATTTTTGCAGACGGATTGAGTTTATGAATAGCCGCTTTTAAAAGCCCCACAGTATCCTCATCAACCAAATCAATTTTATTTAAAATAATCACATTTGCAAACTCAATCTGGTCGGTTAACAGGTTTACAATAGTACGGTAATCGCCCTCCATATCGGTTAGGTTGCGGTCTTGCAACAATTCGTTTGTGCCAAAATCCTTAATGAAGTTGTAGCAATCTACTACGGTAACCATAGTATCAATGTAGCTGAATCGGGAAAGGTCGATACCCTTTTCCTTGTCAGTAAAGGAAAACGTTTGAGCAATGGGTACGGGTTCGCTAATACCTGTACTTTCAATAAGCAGATAATCAAACCGATTTTCCTGTGCTAACTTTTCAACTTCAACCATTAAGTCTTCGCGTAGCGTGCAGCAAATGCAGCCGTTGCTCATTTCCACCAGCCTTTCTTCTGTTCGCGAGAGGGTATTTTCATTTTCAACCAGTCTTGCGTCCACATTTACTTCGCTCATGTCATTTACTATAACCGCCACCTTTAATCCTTCTTTGTTGTGTAAGATGTGATTTAGCAGCGTTGTTTTGCCTGCTCCCAAAAATCCGCTTAATACCGTTACGGGCAGTTTTTTTTCTGTACTTGTTGTCATTACTATTATTTTATGAATATTTCTTCCCCTGATTGTGGTTATAAGTTTGCTGCTTGTATCCCATTATTTTAATCGGCGATCTCTTTAAACCACTGAATAATGTTTTCCAAATGCTGCTCGCCATAAAACCAAATAAACTGTTGTGTTTCCTGGTTCTTTCTGTCCTGGTAAACTAATAGGCGCGTACGGGCAAAGTCGCTTGTAAGAATAATTTTACAATCGTTCGTGATGCACCCCTTCCATTGCTCAAATGTTTGAGGGATCATTCTAAAAAATTTAAAAATTCATTGGTGTCTATTCTTAGCAGCAACCTTTTTTCACCACTTTCTTCTATAGTCGGGCTTCGGTGAACACAGGCTTTAGTTCCTCTTTTGGGATATATGGTGCCTTTGATGATAGCTATATTACCTGGTGCTACCTGTTGAATTAGTATATCGTTAGTAATAACACATGCGTCATCGCCACAAGTATCTAAGGCATCCCTGTTTACTATTTCTTCGGGTAGCCACAATGTGCCTTGTCCGTAATAGGTACATAACAAACGCAAGTCGTTAATATCAGTATGAAAACGTCTACACATGTTAGTGTTTACGGTTGCCAGCAGTAACCTAAATGATTTAGCCTGCGATACTATTTGAAAAAGTTCCAATGTTTGCATTACATCTTCAAATAATGGCAAGCAGGAATCTAAAGGTTCTTTCAATGCTATCTCAATTTCCTTAACAGAGCCGCTATAACTAAATTCTATTTCGGATTGCAGGAAGTGTTCTAAAGCATTTTGAAAGTGAAAGGTGTCTCTTTCGTATATACAAATGTTCTTCTCTTCTTTGTGTATGTCATGCAGTATATCTGGCGAAGTTCCTACTACTGCATTTGAAAAAAAATAATTTCGTGTACCTATCATGCAAATTCCACTTTCTTAATGCAACAATATTGCAATTATAAGCATTATCTTTACAATCGCAACATTGTTGCATTAAATCTTGAAAAAAATGAAACGACCAAGGAACACAGCCGCCAAAACAGAAGTTATGGATTTAATAAACCAGTCGGATGTGGCGCTTTCCCATTCCGAAATACAATCATCGCTGGATGGATTATGCGATAGGGTTACTATATACCGAATACTGGATAGATTAGTAGAGGAAGATTTTATACATAGGGTTATTGATATTGACGGGGGCGTGAAATATGCCAGCTGCCATAGCTGCCAAACTTCGCATCATCACAATCACATACATTTTAGTTGTAAAAAGTGTAAGTCGGTTACTTGTATAGAAGATGTGCAGCCCTCATTTAAATTACCCAAACAATACAAGGTTAGCGAAGTTAACTTTACGGTGTCTGGCCTTTGCCCCCAATGTGCATGAGTCAAGTCTACAGCATTGCCGTTGAAGTTAATCCAGGGATTTATTGTAGCCATAGAATAATAATAGCAAATTAAAGTAAGTAGAGCAAGCGGTTTTATTTAGCTCCGCAACTAGTGCCACAGGCATCTCCGCTTCGCAACGAGATTCGGCGAAACGCCGAATCTATTCGACCTTGGGAACATCCACAATGTCCAAAAGAGGCTTCTGCATATTGTCAATCCAACCTGTCCATAAAATGAATGTGCAGTAGGTTAACTATCACCGATTTTACTTTTTGGACCAAATAAATCGTCTGGTTATCCGAAAACTTGCTATTAATAGCATGCGTGCCACTATTTAAAAGTTCAAACACCTGCCGCGTGACTCTTATATCCAGTTGAATCAATTTACTAAAATCTCCATCGTTCAGTCTTTCAGTAATATAGATAAACCTTGCCTCTCTCGTCGGCTTTCCCTCATGATAATATTTAGCCTCATTCGTCCAAGCCTTTATCTTATCCGTTGGAGCAATTTGGTGAATTATTTGGGTCATCAACTCACGGAGAGATGCAGATATATGTCTCACCTTGTCTTCATTTTTTGATTTCAAAGCTTCATTTGCACCTGTCCATAAATTCACCAAAGAGGGATTCAATCGATGTAAAAGCTGAACTAATTCCTGATAGTTTTCATTTTCGACTTCTTGAATGGCCTCACATTCTTCAACTTGAAGACTCTTTATTTGGGGGGAAAAGCTTTGGACAATATTTGAAGTATTAATTATTTCCACTGCTGGCATCTCCAAAATCCTTTGCCCAAGTTGTCGCCTTATATCATCCCCTTGTTTAAATACTTCAGCTAGGTGGTTGTATTGCCTGTTATAATCAACAACTGAAGTCACTAAGGCATTTCTAAAAGAAGCGCTGACCCATTCAGGGGTTTTAAAGGATTTCCAATCGTATTTTGAAAGCAACTGTGCAGCGCGCGAAGATTCTGTATATAGACTATGCATTTTATGAATTGCACTTACAGAACTTAGCCCATGAACAGAAGCCTTGTATAATTCATTGTTTTGCTCTAAGGCCCAATGCATCGCAGATACCTTTGAGGCTTTATCCATTTGTAACCCTTGATGTAAAGCCGCGGCAAGCCCAAAAGAGTTGGTTAACATTCGCTTCTCTGCATATAACGATGCAGAGGCTGATGCTAAACCAAATCCGGCAATGCGTTCCATTATTGAATTTCTCGAAGCCATTTGTTCATACCATGCAGCTACACCAGTGCTTAATCCTCCCCACATTCTATCACGCCGATGACTTTCATTAAATGCATCCGAAAATGCTAAAACCTTTGTTAAGGCGCTGTGTTGAATAGTTGCACCTATAAGGCTTTGACTGCTGGCGAAATCTAAATATGAAGAGATGGAGCGTGTCCGTTTTTCCTCTGCAATTTCAGACACATGTTTTGCTATTTCCCCAAAACCGTTCCTCATTTCATTATCTTCCATGAAATTGAATTTGTTTCAAAGATATTAATTTCAAGACGCACATATAGAGTAAACATCCCCAGACATGTGCAAATCTTTATAGAAGCAATCGCACCATTTTTAGCGTGTTAATAGCGTAATCTGATACTTTCTGTGCTTTGAATGCGCTGTTTTTCTCATAATTAATTTTTCGCTTTTAATAAACGCATCCCGCTGTTTTGGATTTATCCAAAAAATAAGACCTATTCACAATAGAGATATAACCCCTCTGGTCTAAGTTTAACGAAGTGTAACTTAGACCTAAAATGCTTCAAGCTTTCAGCTTATGGCTAAATGCATAAAAAAAGGCAGTGCTTTCGCTACCGCCTTTTGCTCCCCGACTTGGGCTCGAACCAAGGACCCTCAGATTAACAGTCTGATGCTCTAACCAGCTGAGCTATCGAGGAATATTGTTTATTCCTTTTTCCATCGTCAGCGAAGCTGTAAGCTGCGAAGCCGAAGGCGTAGTCCCGATATAATCGGGAAGCTATCGAGGAATTTTACCCGCTGTTTTCAAAACGGACGCCAAAAATAAAAATGATTGGCAATTAACACAAAATTGGCCTGTTTTTTTGAAATAATCATAACCCAAAGGCCTTTAAAAGCACTAACAGGGCCGAAAACAGCAGGCCCACAGACTGGTTAAATGCGTATATTCACCAACTATATTGGATTTAGCGTATAAACATGCCCAACGCACAACCTGTAATTGACTTTATTTCGGAATACGTAAAAATTGACCCCACCGAACTGGAGGTAATGCTTACGCGCATCCATTTTTCGTCGTTTGGCAAAAACGAAACCATTATGCGCCAGGGCGAAATACCCAAGCGGCTGGTGTTTATTTTAAAAGGGGCCGTACGTATTTTTTATACCGATGAAAAAGGCCATGAACAAATGGTGGGCTTTTCGTTTGAAAACCAACCGGTAGTGGCCTTTGATAGTTTTGCCAACCAAACCCCTGCCGGTATTGGCTTTGTAACCATGGAACCCACCGATGTTATATGGACCAGCCACGACGAGTTTTTTGGCTTTTTAGAAACATACCCCAAATACGAAACCCTGGTGCGCAGTGTAATGGGTCAATATCTTACTATCGAAGGCGAACACTCGCGCCTGTTGCGTCTTAACCCGGCACGCGACCGCTACGAGGCCCTTTGCAAAAGCCGGCCCGAACTGATAACCCGGGTGCCATTAAAATATATTGCCTCTTACCTGGGTATGACCCTCGAAACCCTTAGCCGCGTGCGCGCCGGTAAACTTTAGCCGTTTCTATTATTTGACCTGCGTCAAACCAAAGCCCGCATATTTGCGCTTGCTTTGCATTGGAAGGATTATATAACCGTGTAAATATGGTAGTATGGAAACAGCAGCTAAAAAATACCCCCCGCGTATAAAGTTCAAATACTTTCTGCAATCGCTGAAAAATGTATTTGTAATGCTTACAAAGGCGCCACAGGGTTACCCCGAAATTATGCTGGGTGGCCTGGGCTGGAAAAAAATATACCTTATTAACCACCCCGAAGTGGCCCAGCACATATTGCAGAAGAATTTTAAAAATTACCAAAAGGCCCATGGGTATGATGTGTTGGCTTTATTGCTCGGCAATGGCCTGGTAACCAACAACGGCGATAACTGGCACAAGCAACGCACACTTATACAGCCTGCCTTTCACCGCGAAACTTTACGGAGGATTGGCGAAATAACTGTTGACTCTACCAACGATTTGCTGCGCAGTTGGAAAACTAAAGAAGGGCAGGACATAAACTTTACCCGAGAAATGGCCGGGCTTACTATTGATATAGTGGCGAAATCGCTGTTTACCACCGATGTAACCGCCGAAAACATTCAAACCATCTGGAAAAACGTAAACTTCCTCAACGAATCTGCCGACAGGATGATACGAAGCCTCTTCTCACTTCCCTGGTCATTGCCAACACCAAGGCACCTGAAAATGAAAAGGTACATTGCCGAATTAGATGAAATGGTTTATGGCATTATTAACCGCCGCAAGCTCGATAAAAACCCACCGCGCGATTTGTTACAACTATTGCTCGAATCGCGCTATGATGATGGCACCGGTATGAGCGATTTGCAGATACGCGATGAGGTTATGACCATTTTTATGGCAGGGCACGAAACTACGGTTAATGCTCTTTCGTGGACATGGTATTTATTAAAACAACACAAAGCAGAAGAGCAAAAATTAAAAGAAGAATCAGCCCGCTTTGCTGAGCACGACCCGGCGTTTGAAGACATGCCAACCCTGGCCACAGGCAAAAATATTATGAACGAAAGTATGCGCCTTTACCCACCGGTGCCGGTGGTGGGCCGCAATGCTGTAAACCCCGATGAAATTTTGGGCTACCATGTGCCGGTTACGGTAGAAATTGCTGTAAACATTGCCGGGTTGCACCACCATCCTGCCTACTGGCAAAACCCCTTTGAGTTTAAACCCGAACGTTTTGAAAACTTTGATATGAAAGGCGATAACCGTTTCATATTTATGCCCTTCGGCGGTGGGCCCAGGATATGTATAGGTAACAACTTTGCTATGCTCGAAATGCAGCTTATTAACGCCATGCTTGCCGCCCGTGTTGATTTGGAACTGGTTAGTAAGGAGGTACAGCCCAAAGCCCTTATTACCCTAAAACCCGGCAATGGCGTGGTTATGCAGGTAAAACAAGTAAACATACCTAAGCACGAAAAAGTGCTTGCAACAGCCTGAAAAAATTAGTTCAACTCCACGCTTATAGTACAATGGTCGCTGGGGTAATACTGTCCGTTGTTATCGGTATGCAGCGTATAATTGCTTTTGGTGTATTGGCTGCTGTAGTATATATAGTCAATCCTTCCGCACTTGGTATTAGCCACCGAAAAACCACAATCGGTATAGTCGGGCGCACCGGGCGTATAGCTATCACTTAACCCGGTTTTGTAATTACCGCTGGTCATAGTTTGGTAAGCGGGGTCTTTAGGCGTAAAGTTAAAATCGCCGGTTACAATAACCGGGTAGCCATTTGCCAGCGAATCAATAGTACGCCGCAGCAAATCAGCACTGTTACGCCTGGCCTGCACGCCTTTATGGTCAAAATGAGTATTAAAAACAAAAAACACTTTGCCCGTACTTATTTCCTGCAACTGCACCCAAGTGCAAATACGGGTTAAAGCCGCATCCCAGCTTTTGCTGCCTGGTATATTAGGTGTTTCGCTTAACCAAAAATTGCCCCCCTTTAAAAACTTGTACTTACCGGTTTTATAAAACAGCGCACTAAACTCACCGGCATGTTTACCATCATTGCGCCCCACGCCATACGCGGTATAATCTTTCAGCCTTGCCTTCAAATCCTTTAGCTGGTTAAATAAAACCTCCTGTGTGCCCAGTATATCCGGGTCCACCTTTTTTATTAATGCAGCCAGGTTATCACGGCGTTTGGCCCAGGCATTCACCCCATCGCGGGCATGGCTGTTGCGTATGTTATAGGTCATTGCCCTGGTTTGTGTAAAGGCCGCTTCGCTTAGCAAAGCTAAAACAATTAAAAGCCACACACGCATGGTATAAAGGTTTTAAAAAGTAATACACTGATATTAAAGCGTAAAAGACACATCCATAAACACACCGAACTCCCTGGCAAAATTCACGCTTACGCGGGCATGTACAGCCCCCTGCTTATCAAAAAAGCGCGACTTGCGCGAAACCGGGAAAATACCCTCATGCCATATACCCGGATGGATATACAAGCCATGCGAACCATCGAAATAAAAGTTTGTAAACTTTTCAGGCGTTATATCATCGCCGGGCAAAGCCAGCGGGGTTACAAAAGGTGTTCCATCCACCGGAAAAAACAACTGCCCGCCATCGGGGTGGTAATTAGCATGCCAAAGCAAAACACGTTCGGGGGTGGCATTACTATTCTTGTTCCGGTCGGCAGCATCCGGGTTTGTTGACCAGCCCAAAAGG
>DASZPC010000049.1:0-1690 GCA_035550455.1 Chitinophagales bacterium
GGCTATGGCCAATTGGTGGTCTTTGGTGCCATAACCTTTATTGCAGGCCCAGCCGTATTGCGGGTAATCCTCATGTACCTGTTCCATAAATTCATCGCGGTATGTTTTTGCCAGTACAGATGCAGCAGCAATGCTCATATACTTGCCATCGCCCTCCACTATGGTTGTATATGGTATGTTTTTGTAGGGTTTAAACCGGTTGCCATCTACAATTATGTAGGCAAATTTTTTCTGTAGCTTATCAAGTGCCCCATGCATAGCCGCAAGCGATGCGTTCAAAATGTTTATCTCATCAATCTTGTTATTATCAATGCTCATCACGGCAAAATCCAGGGCCTCGTTTTCAATAACCCTGCGCAGTTCATTCCGGGTTTTGGTATTCAGCTTTTTCGAATCGTTCAGCTTTTCATTACTAAAGTTATGTGGCAAAATTACAGCCGCCGCAAACACCGGCCCGGCCAGGCAGCCCCTACCGGCTTCATCACAGCCGGCCTCCATCAGTTTATCCTGGTAAAAAGGTAAAAGCAATTGCTTTGGTTTTTAGTAATGGCTAAAATAATCTTCGCCTCTGGTATTTTTTAGCTTCATTTGAATTACTATTCAACCCCATCGCATTTATGGCCAATAAAAAAGCAAAAAAAACTGCCGTTAAAAAAACGCCTGTAAAGAAAACCACCACAAAGGAAAAATATACCGGCCCTGCCGATGGCAAGGTGCGCTGTGGTTGGTGCCTTAGCGACCCCATATACGTAAAGTACCACGATGAAGAATGGGGTAAAGCTGTGCATGATGATAAACTGCTGTTCGAGTTCCTGGTGCTTGAAAGTTTCCAGGCGGGCTTAAGTTGGCTTACCATTTTGCGCAAGCGCGAAAACTTTCGTAAAGCTTTTGCAAATTTTGATGTAAAAAAGGTGGCAAAGTTCGATAAGAAGAAGTTTGATGAATTAATGCAAAACGAGGGTATTGTGCGTAACCGCTTAAAAATTGAAGCAGCTATTAATAACGCCCAGCGCTTTATGGAGATTCAGAAAGAATTCGGCTCCTTCGATAAATATGTTTGGGGCTTTGTAAACCACAAGCCGCTAAAAAACAGCCTTAAAACACTGCGCGATATTCAACCCAAAACCGCCATTAGCGATGCTATGAGTAAGGATATGGGCAAACGCGGTTTTAAGTTCCGTGGCTCAACAATATGCTATGCTTTTATGCAGGCCGTAGGCATGGTAAACGACCACCTCGATACCTGCCATTGCAAGTAGTTAAATATTAAGTGTGGTAGCCGTTCTGCCCGGCCTCGATTCAATATTATATACCGCCTGTATTTCTTCAGCACGCAGCCGCATGTTCTTTATACCGTTACCGTTTTTGCTTTTATAATTGTTTACGTCAAAACCTTTTCCGTCATCGCTTATTATCAGCGTAAGGCCTTTGGTGGTTTTCTTCAGGTCAATATAAATATTTTTGCCGCCGCTGTATTTAGCACTGTTGTAAACCGTTTCTTTAAAAATCAGGAACACATTTTTGCGCTGTTCCATCGTTAACTTCACGTCCTCTGCTCCTTTTTCATAATTAAAATGCAGCTCAATGCCCGAACTTGCCACCAGGTCGCCGGCAAATACGCGCATCCTTTCTATCAGGTATTTCGCCGAATCATTTTTGGGGTTCACGCTCCACACTATATCGCTCATAT
>DASZPC010000050.1:0-18642 GCA_035550455.1 Chitinophagales bacterium
AATCCAGTTATGTATGAAACAGCTATTGTGCCTATTATTCGCCTTAGTGGTTTTGCAGGCCACAGCGCAGCCACCTATCAATACTAATAAAAAAGGGGGCGGCTATACTTTCACCATCCAGAAAATGCTGGAGGCCGCGCCGGTACAAAACCAGTTTAAATCTGGCACCTGCTGGGTGTTTTCCACCAACTCGTTTATTGAGTCGGAACTGTTGCGCATGGGCAAAGGCAATATTAATGTGAGCGAAATGTATGTAGTGCGCAATATGTATATACAAAAAGCAGAGCATTATTTGCGCTACCAGGGAAATACAAATTTCGGTTCGGGTGGCGAGCCGCATGATGTAATGAATACCATCCGCGAGTACGGGCTGGCGCCTTTTTCGGCATACCCGGGTATGCCCGATGGACAGGTAAAGCCGGTAATGGGCGAAGTGGATGCGGTGTTGCGCGCCATGCTGGATGCTATGCTTAAAATGCACGATGGTAAGCTAAACCCTAACTGGAAAGCCGCCTTTACGGGTGCGCTGGATGGCTATATGGGCGTGCCACCGCAAAGTTTCAGCTACCAGGGCAAAACATACACGCCGAAATCATTTGCTGAATCATTAGGCCTTAACCCTGATGACTACATAGAGATAACCTCTTTTACCCATCACCCTTTCGATAAGCCATTTATCCTTGAAATACCGGATAACTGGGCCAATGGCGAAGTGTACAATGTGCCGCTGGGCGATTTAAAGCGTATAGTGGATAATGCCGTGATGAACAACTTTTCGGTAGCCTGGGCTACCGACATCAGCGAACATGGTTTTTCGTTTAAAAACGGGGTGGCTATTGTGCCCCAAACTGATTATGAAGATATGACACCGGCGCAGCGCGATTCGATGTTCAGCAGGCCGGAACCGGAAAAGGGTATTACCCAACAATTACGCCAACAGGCCTTTGATAACCTGAGCACCACCGACGACCACGGTATGCAAATTATCGGGCTGGCCACCGATCAAAACGGCACGCCTTATTACTTAGTTAAAAACTCGTGGGGAACGGACAAGAATGATTTGGAGGGCTACCTGTATTGCTCTATCCCGTACTTTGAGTACAAAACCACTTGTATTATGGTGAACAAACACGCCCTGCCTAAAGATATTGCCGCAAGGTTGGGCATTAAGTTGTAAGGGTTTATTTCCCTGCCATTTTCTTTTCCCATACCCAGGCGGTGCTCATCATCGTATCCAGGCCGCGTTTAATTTCCCAGCCAAGTTCGGTGCAGGCCTTGTAGTTATTGGCGTAAATAGAAACCACATCGCCGGGGCGGCGCGGGCCAAATTTCCAGTTCAGTTTTTCGCCACTCACTTTTTCAAATGACTGGATGGCCTCCAGTACCGTAACACCATTGCCGGTGCCCAGGTTGTAGAGCAACGGCTGTATTTTGCCATCCTGTTTGCGTAAATGTTGTAAGGCTTTGGTGTGAGCATTGGCAATATCCATTACATGGATGTAGTCGCGCACGCAGGTGCCATCGCGCGTGTCGTAGTCGCTGCCAAAAACTGTAAACTCTTTAAACTTGCCTATGGCTGTGCCGGTAATACGCGGTACTACGGCCGTTATTACATCGGTGGTATCCTCGCCCAGTTGGCCGCTCTCGTGTGCGCCTACCGGGTTAAAATAGCGCAGCAAAACAAAGCGCGTTGATGAAATTTTAGCGTAATCGCGGATAATATCCTCGCCCATTTGTTTGGTGCGCGCGTAAGGCGATTCAGCAAGGCCCATTGGGGTATTTTCGGTTACCGGCAGGTCTTTAGCATTGCCATAAACCGAGCAGGATGAGGAGAAAACAAAATCCTGAATACCAAACTCATCGGCCAGTTCAAGCAGGTTGAGCAATGATTCGAGGTTGTTGCGATAATACAGCATCGGCTTCTCTACCGACTCAGGCACCGATTTTAATGCCGCAAAATGGATAATGCCGCTAATGCCCGGTTCGCTTTCAAGCACCTGCTTTACTGCTGCTTTATCGCAAAGGTTAATGGCATAATTTTTTACAGCCGTACCGGTAATGCTTTTGATGCGCTCAACAGTGAGCGGTTTTGAGCGCATGTTGTTATCAATACTCACCACTTCAAAACCATTGTCCAGCAAATCAACAATAGTATGTGAGCCTATGTACCCGCAGCCGCCGGTAACAAGGATTTTTGATTTCGGGTGTGACATGTATTGCCCGTTTAAACAGTTGTAAAATCAATAATTATACTGGCCGCTTTCCACCGTTTTACGGATGCCATCTTCCAAACGCGTAAGCTGGCGGCCCAACAGGCTTTTCATTTTAGCTATATCGGGTTTGCGGCGGGTCATATCACCTTCGTTCAGCGGGGGCAGGTGTGTTAATTTAGATTTAGAACCCGTTATATCAATAATAAGCTTCGCCAGTTCTATGATTGTAATTTCGTGGTCGCTGCCAATATTTACCGTATCATTGATATGCAGGTTGTTGTATAAAGTATTGGCGCAGGCCTCAATATTATCTTCGCGGTAACAGAAGGTTCGTGTTTGCGAGCCATCGCCGTATATAGTTATATCGTCATTTTTCAAAGCAGCCTTTATAAAGCGTGTCATTACAAAGTCGCTGCTTTGCTTGGGGCCGTAGGTATTAAAGAAACGGAAGATGGTATAATCCAAATCAAACTCCTGTTTGTACGAGCGCAAAAAGGCCTCGCCCACATTTTTTACCACTGCATACGGCAGGCGCGAGTTGAGCGGCGTGGTCATTTCATTTTGCGGATGTTCAAAAGGCTCGCCGTAAACCTCGGAGGAAGAAGAAAAGAAAATGCGCTTAACGCCGGTATTCTTGCTCAGGTCAAGCATATATTTAATACCCTGTATATCGCTCAATACTGAAACAGGGTGGTCAAGCGTGCGGCGCACACCCACCACTGCTGCATAATGAAACACATAATCGAATTTATACGATGTTACCACAGCGGCAATATCGCGGTACTCGTTACAGTTACACTTAATAAATTTCCAGTTGCCGGTGTTGTGTTCGGGCAGGCGCTTGATGTTGCCGGTAGAGAGGTTATCAATAACCACCACAAAGTTATCCGGGTCTTCAATCAGCTTATCAACCATACAACTGCCAATAAACCCTGCCCCGCCGGTTACAAGTATTGTTCTTTTCATGTTTTAATAGTATTGAGTATCAGGTATTGAGTATTGAGATTAAATATTCCTTTAGCAAAATCCCGCATCTCACAACTCAATACTACTACCTGTTTATTTCTAATCAATCAATTCCATTAAGTATTTACCATAGCCGCTTTTCATTAATGGCTCGGCTAATTTGCGCAGTTGTTCGGTAGAAATGAAACCTTGTCGCCAGGCTTCTTCCTCAATACAACCTACTTTAAGGCCTTGCCTTTGTTCTATTACCTGTACAAACTGCGAGGCTTGCATCAGCGAATCAAACGTGCCGGTATCCAGCCAGGCAGTGCCACGGTCCAAAATGCCTACCTGCAACCTGCCTTGTTGTAAATACTCTTTGTTTACATCGGTAATTTCGTATTCGCCACGGGCGCTGGGCTTCAGGTTCCGGGCTATTTCAACCACACTGTTATCGTAAAAATACAGGCCGGGAACGGCGTAATTCGATTTAGGTTCTTTAGGTTTTTCTTCAATGGAGATGGCTTTGCCCTGTGCATCAAACTCCACCACACCATAGCGTTCAGGGTCCGATACGTGGTAGGCAAAAACAACCCCGCCATCGGCATCCACTTTCGATTTTAGTAATTGGTCTAAACCGGTGCCATAAAAAATGTTATCGCCTAAAATAAGGGCCGCTTTGTCATTGCCAATAAATTTTGCCCCCAACACAAAAGCCTGTGCCAGGCCGTTGGGCACTTCCTGCACCTGGTACGAAAAAGTGCAACCGTATTTTTTGCCATCGCCCAGCAGGCGCTCAAAATTGGGCAGGTCGGTGGGGGTGGAAATAATCAGTATTTCGTTAATGCCCGCTTTCATTAAAACCGATAGCGGGTAGTAAATCATAGGCTTATCGTAAATAGGCATTATCTGCTTACTAATAGCATAGGTAATGGGGTAAAGCCTTGTACCCGAACCTCCGGCCAATATTATTCCTTTCATACAATTACTTAATGAGCGCAAAATAAATAATCCCTGCAAACAATAAAGAAGGATAGCCACCCGAAGGGGGTAAACGGGCTTTATTTATTTTATAGCCTTCATTTTTAACGCAAGGTTTGCAATTAGTTGTTTTTGCTTTTCAATAGCCGCCTGCGATTCTTTTTGAGCTTTTTCTGAATTATCTACATCGCGGGCTTCGGCTGTGTTTTGTTTATTCCAGTCGTCAATTTTTTTGTGGAGGCTTTCTTCTTTATCCTTCAGTTTTTTCAAATCGTCTTCCATCTTTTTCAACTGGTTATCGGCTTCTTTCAGGGCATCGGCACTGCGGCTGCGGGCTTTGGTAACTTCGGTTTGTTGCAGGGTTATATTGGCGGCCACGTCTTTTTGGTCGTTGGCATTAGTGGCAAGGTCTTCCTGCGCACGGGCAATGGCACGCTTGTTATCGGCAATTTTTATGTTCGACTTTTCCTCATCGCGTACCTGCTTTTCCAGTTCATCTTTCATTTTTTCCAGCTTCTGGCGTTCGTCCTGGTATTGGTCGCGCATGGCCAGGTAATATTCAGCCACGGCAAAATCGCGCACAAAACGTTGTGCTGCCGTTGCTTCGCTGCCTTTTGAAAAGAATATTGAATCGTTTGGTGTAAACCAGGCGGTAAGGGTAACCCCCTCGGTAGTGGCAATTACCTTACTGTAAATATTAAAAGGCGCTTTTGAAATTTCGGGATAAGAAGCGCCTTTGGCCAGTATTTCGCCGGTGGTTTCCGATACTTTGGCTTTAGTGTTTACACCCAGGTATTTTTTCCAGTCGCGCTCTACATCCTTTAAAGATGTTTGGGGAATATCCACTTCAAAAGCGGGCTGGCTGCCCTTGCTCATAGCGCTGGTTTTGATAACCACCGATACCTGTTTTTGGCTGAACAGGGAAACCGGTAATAAAAGGACGAAAAGGATGGCCGGGAAATTTCTCATAGCCCCAAAATACTTTTTTAGTTTGAATTTTGCAGCCTGATTTTCAAAAGGTTTTACGCTTTTGAAAAAATCCAGCGACCCATTTGCTTAAACGATACCTTTTTGCCATACATAAGTATGCCAACACGGTAAATGCGGGCGGCCACCCAGGTGGTAAACACAAAACCTGCTGCCAGTAATACCAACGAAAGGCCTATTTGCCACCATACCGGGCGGAAAGGAAGCAGGGCCGACATAACCACCGGAGAAGTGAAAGGGATAACTGAACCCCAGAACCCCAGGTTGCTATCGGGGTTGTTGATTACGTTGATGGCAATGAAGATGGAAATAATAATGGGCACGGTTACCGGTAGCATAAGGGATTGCTGGTCGCCATCCTCGCCCATAGCGGCGCCCACTGCGGCAAAAAGCGAACCATACAACAAAAAGCCGCCCAGGAAATAAAGCGGGAATAAGATGATGATTTGTGTAAACGGCAGCGACCCCAGGTTTTGAATAAGCAACTGAATATCATCGGAGTCAATACCGTTGCCGGGCTGTACTTGCGTCATAGTGGTATGCGAGTGCCCAATTGAAATACCGAATATGATGCCGGCAATAAAGTTAACGCCTGCCGAAAGGAGTATCCATAAAATAAATTGGGTTAGCCCTACCCCGCCTATGCCAATAATTTTGCCCATCAGCATTTGAAAGGGTTTTACTGAGGAGGTAAGCACTTCCACAATCCGGTTTGTTTTTTCTTCCATTACTCCTTTCATAATCATGGTGCCGTAAAAGAAAAGCGATATGTAAATAGCAAACCCCATTATCATGCCGGCAATAGAAGCGGCTTCGGCATAGCCCTGTTGTTCCTGTCGGTCGTACAGTGGGTCGAAATTAACCTCTGTTTTTTGCCCCATTTGTTCCACCTCCTCATCGCTTATCTTCAGCATTTTCATGCGCAGCTTCCGCACCGCATCACTAATCCTCTCGTTAATAAATTGCCTTTTCATAAGGCCGGGGCGCTGCACATAGCGGTATGCTATACCGGGCCGGTTGGGGTTATTTACATCAAAATTAGCGGGAATAAGTATCACCGCCTGGAACTTGCTGTGGTCATTCTTGTCTTTGGGTATCTGGTTAAGCAGCGCATCGTAGTTATCATCAACTTTATGAAAATAAACGGTATGGTCATCGGCATCGGGAATGGCAATATCCTTAAAAAGCCCTGTTTGGTCAACAATGGCCACATCGGTACGGCTTTGCGATATAGTACCAATAAGCACAGAAGAGGCTATTAAAACAAAAAAACCCAGTGGCGCCAGCAGGGTGGTAATAATAAAGGCCCTGCGTTTAACGCGGGTAATGTATTCGCGCTGTATAATGATCCAGATTTTGCCCATGTGCTTTACGCCGGTTTTAATTTGACTGCACCTGCCTGATAAATATTTCGTTAATGCTGGGCAATTCCTCATTAAAGGAAGTTACCTCTACACCATTTTCCACAAAGAGTTTCAACAGTTCATTGCCCCGGTGTTCAGCATCAAACTTTACCACCACCTCGCCATTGGCATTTTCCACTACGTTCAATTTATCTAACAAGCCATTCTTAATTTCGCCGTTAAAAGCCACCTTAAATTTGTTCTCTTTAAAATGCTGTTTCAGTTCTTTTACGCCGCCTTCTAAAATCTTCTTCCCTTTATTCACCAATACTATGTGGTCGCAAATTTCCTCTACCTGCTCCATACGGTGGGTAGAGAAGATGATGGTTTTGCCCTGCGTGCTCATGGCATGTATTTCCTCCTCAATAAGTTTAGAGTTGATAGGGTCCAGGCCAGAGAACGGCTCATCCAGGATTAGCAGCTCGGGGTTATGCAGCACGGTGGCAATAAACTGCACTTTCTGGCTCATGCCCTTTGAAAGTTCTTCAATATTTTTGTTATACCAGCTTTCAATTTCAAATTTCTTTAGCCACTGCATTACATTTTCCTTAGCCTGCTGGCGGCTAAGGCCTTTAAGGCGGCCCAAGTAAATAAGATGGTCGCCCACTTTCATTTTTTTGTAAAGGCCCCGCTCCTCGGGCATATAGCCTATTAGCGAGGTGTGGTTATCGCTTAAGGGGGCGCCATTAAAAAGTATTTGTCCGGTATCGGGGTACAGGATGCGGGTTATCATGCGGATAAGCGTGGTTTTACCGGCGCCATTGGGCCCCAGCAAACCAAATATCTGCCCTTTGGGTATTTCAAAACTTACATCATCGGAAGCAAGGTAGTTGCCGTATTGCTTAACGATATGTTGCAGGGAAAGAAGCGACATGGTGCGAAAGTAAAATAAAATTGAGCGTAATAATTTAGGGTTTTAAACACCCTGCAAACGGGTTACTCAGCAAACATATCCTTCATACGGTCGAAGAACCCTTTTTCGCTTTTAGCGCCGGGCTTTGGTTTAAAGTTGGGCGATTCGCGTAGCTTTTCCAGCAGCTTTTTTTCTTCTGTGGTTAACTCCGTTGGCGTGTAAACATGCACCAGTATCAGTTGGTCGCCGCGGCCATAAGTATTAATGGCCGGTAATCCTTTGCCGCTAAGCTTAAATATTTTGCCTGCCTGTGTGCCTGCGGGTATTTTAAACTTGGCTTTGCCTTCAATGGTAGGCACTTCAATATGCGTTCCCAGCACTGCATCAACAAAACTGATATGCAGGTTATAGATAATATTCTGGCCATCAATTTCAAGTTCCGGGTTTTCTTCCACCTGTACCTGTATAATCAAATCGCCGGGAGGGCCGCCCTGTTCACCGGCATTGCCTTTACCGCTCATAGAAAGTTGCATACCATCCTGCACACCGGCGGGTATTTCAATATTCAGTGTTTCTTCGCCATATTCCACGCCAAGGCCGTTGCAGGTAGGGCATTTTTTGGTAATCTGCTGGCCGGTGCCATTACAGTTGTAACAGGTTTGGGTGGTTTGCATTTGCCCCAATATGGTATTGGTAACCTTGCGTACCACGCCACTGCCGCCACAAACAGAACATTTGCTTACCGAGCCCGCATCTTTAGCTCCGCTGCCATGGCAGGTATGGCACTCTACATGCTTTTTTACTTTGAGGCTTTTATGGGCGCCGTGGGCCACCTCGTGCAGGCTTAGTTTTACTTTAATACGCAGGTTACTGCCTTTTTTGCCACGGGTGCGGGTTTGCCTGCCACCACCCCCACCACCGAAGAAAGAATCGAAGGGGTCGAAACCGCCCCCGCCGCCGAATATATCGCCAAAGTTGCGGAAGATGTCCTCCACATTTACATTTTGATAGCCGCCCCCACCACCATAGCCGCCTCCATTCATGGCGTGGCCAAACTGGTCGTACTGCTTACGTTTATCAGCATCGCTTAATATCTCGTAGGCCTCGGCGGCTTCTTTAAATTTTTCTTCAGCTGCTTTATCGCCCTGGTTGCGGTCGGGGTGGTATTTAAGCGCTACCTTGCGGTAAGCTTTTTTAATTTCTTCCGTGGTGGCGGTTTTGGGCACCTCCAGTATTTCGTAGTAATCGCGTTTTGCCATACAAAATTTCCTTCTTCGCTTAGTGTTTATTTAAACTGCTTTGCCAACTACAACTTTTGCAAAACGTATCAACTTTCCATTGAGGTAATATCCCTTTTCCACTTCGTCAATAACCTTACCGGCCTGTTCGGGGGTGGGGGCCGGTATTTCGGTTATGGCTTCGTGTTTTTCAACATCGAAATCGGTGCCAATGCTTTCAAGGGCTTTAAGGCCTTTGGCGTTAAGGTTGGCCACCAGTTTATTATAAATCAACTGCATGCCATCGCGGGCAGCAGTGGCATCGGGGTTATTCTCAAGGGCTTTCAGGGCGCGTTCAAAATCATCAATAACCGGTAATACGGCGGTGATGATGTCTTTACCGGCTACCAGGAAAAGTTCATTCTTTTCTTTAGCCGTACGTTTTTTAAAGTTGTCGAAATCGGCATAAAGGCGTACGTATTTATCGCGTAGCTCCTCAATTTCGTTTTTCAGTTCGCTTATTTCAACATCTTTCGGGTCGGTTTTAACTTCTTCAAATTCAGTTTCTTCAGGTTTTTTACCCAGCAGGTCGTTTACCAATTTTTCGGCGGCTCCAAGTGTTTTACCGGCAAAAGTTTCGGCACGGCCCCTGGCTTCTTTAGCTATTTCCTCAGCCTTCTCGCTTACTGTATTTTTAAGGTTTTCGGCCCGCTCCTTTAGGTTGTCTTTTTCGTTAAAATCTTTGTTTTCATCCATTGGTATGCAGTTTTACGGCGACAAATATCTCAAATTTTCTGCCCGAGGCAGATTTGCAGCCAAATTGACCTTAAATGGCAGATTTTGAGTGACTAACGGGCAGCGAGCGCCATTACAGGCAAAATTGGCAGGCACAGATTTAGCGCCCGCATACATGGTTTATAAGGGAAACATCGGGTTAATATCAGAATATAGTTACACGCTTAACCTCTTTTGAATTACCTACCGCTAACTGTACAAGGTAAATTCCCTTTACAATGGAAGGATTTAGATTTAGCAAAAGGCTATTAAGCCCAACTGTTGTTTTAAAAACATCTTCCTGTATTTTTTTGCCATCGAGCGTAAATAGCGAAACGAAGGCTTCGTTGCCCGAAATATTGTTAAAGTCCAGGTGTATATAATTATTATAAGAGGGGTTTGGATAGACGCCGAGGTAATTGAAATTGCTGGCTATCGGATTATCTATTCCTGTAGCTGTTACGGGGCTAAGCGTGGTGGTGCCCAAATAAATACTATCGCCGCTGTTATCGTTATTGCCGTTTGCAATGTTGGCAGCATAATAAAAAGTTATTGCACCAGTACCAGCGGCAGGGGCGGTCCATTTAAAAAGCCAATCGTTGTTACTGTTAGCGTTTTTATGGCCTATGTAATTGCGGCTTAACAGGCTTTGTGTGCTGCTGTTACTACTATTTAGTACAGCAAAAGCACCGGCCATATTACCAGATGCGTCCAGCGAAGTCATTTGGAAACCATAGCGGGTGCTGTTGCCATTGGTTAAGTTTGGTTTGAACTCTATATAATAGGTTTGGCCGGGGTTATAGGATTGTCCACTCATTACAATAAGAGATGAAGTATCGCTACCCATGTTGAGGGTAAGCTGACCGGTACTGAAGCTATAAGTAGCGCCACTGCTACCAAAGTGGCAACCTATTAAGGCACAACTGCTGCGGCTGGGGTCGCCGGAGAGGCCGCCTGCCGGTGGTGCCGACTGGTTAGTATGGGCAACTTTAATGTTGGCCGTAATTAATAAAAACACAAGGGTGGCTGTGCCAATGGTTTTGAAGGGGATCTGCTTCATAAGGATTGGTTCATGGCCCTAAGTAAAAAGCTATATGTTAACAGCACAATAAACAGGCTTGCTAAAAAAAGGCGCATACCTTGAACAGAATAATGCAATGGAAAAGGTATTTACAAAAAAGGGCGCCTTTCCCGGGCGCCCTTTCGCTATATAAATATGGAAGAATAGTCAATTATCTGTGGTGTGCCACAATGCCCTGGTTAAAAGAAGGCCTGGCGCTTTGGCGGCTGCCTTGTGAAAACTGCCTTGATGCCTGGGAAGACATTGCCGGCCTTTGTTGCATTTGCGGGCGTGCCGCAGGGGCGCTGTTAAAGCCGCTATGCTGTTGTGGCGCACTTTGCCTTGCCTGTTGTTGCACCGGTGCATGGTACTGCTGCTGCTGGGCCGGGCGGTAACTTTGTGTACTGGCGCTTGCCATTGGCCTTTGTATTTGTTGTAGTGTACTTTGCCTGAATGGCTGCTGTTGTACCGGCGCATGATATTGTTGCTGTGCAGGGTGGTAGCTTTGCATTTGCTGTTGCGCACTCTGCCTGAACTGTTGTTGTTGAACCGGTGCATTATACTGTTGGCGGCCAAAGATTTGGGTGTTAGGCCTGTTATAATTAACCGGTGCATTGCCCCTGTTAGCCTGTACATGTTCGTTGCGGACCTCAGGGTGCTGCACATTAACAGGTTGTGTACGAACTGTAGGCCTGTGCACCACGGCCACACTGTTATGCACCACCGGGTGGCCGCTGTAATGTTCCACTTCCTGCGCACTTGGCCCGGCACAGTAATATATGTTGCGGTAACTGTGCGATACTTCAATGCGGTTTATTACAACGGTATGTTCGCCACAGGCGCGGTGGTAATCAATCCGGTAATCAACCGGCCTTGCACAACCTATATAGGCATGGGGCAGAAAGTTCCAGCAAAACTCGGCAGGGTGGTAGTAACCACAGTTATTAAAGCCATAACCGGGGGCCAGGGGGGCCCAGCAATAGTAATCGTTATAGTTGCCCCATACTACCCAGGCCGAGGCCCATTCGTAACCGGGCACCCATAACCAGCCATAAATATTATCGCGCAGCCAACGGCCATAGTGAAATGGCGCCCAGCCCCAGGCATAATCGCTTACCCAGGTCCAGCCATAATCAGTATAGGCCCAGTGTCCGCTGGTCATATATGGCGAAAAGCCGCTGGCCACCTGGGTAGGTACCCATACCATGCCATAACCGGGGTAGTTTACCCAGTTGCCATAGGGGCTAAGCTGGTTATAAAAGGTTTGGTAGTCGGGCGTGGCATTTTCATCAGGTGTTACCGGTGCGGGGGCAGTAGCGTAATTATTGTTATCGGTTTGGTAATAATAATTATCGTTGTTGTTGCCGCTGTAGGCATAGGGGTCAGTACCCTGCGCAAAGGCAATTACCGTTGCAATGCTGAAAATGAAAGCTAAACCTGTTGAACGTTTCATAATTGGTGATTTATAACAGTGCGACTTCCAAAGCCATGCCATGATTAATGGAGCAGGCGCTGATTGTTAAAATTTTCACTAAAAATGTGCTAACCCACAACGCAGGAAGCTTTGGAATAAAAACTTATATTGCATTAATGCCGCAACCCGAACGCCTGCCCCTGCCAAAGATAATAGCCTATGGTATTGGCATTTTTGGCTGGAGCCTTTCTATCAATATTGTAAGTGTGTTGCTGGCTTATATTTATTTGCCACCCACCGGTAAAGGGTTGGTAAACCTGGTGCCGCAGTTTACAGTGATGGTGGTGTTCAATATCATATCGCTGATAATGCCCGCAGGCCGTTTGTTTGATGCAGTGGTGGACCCCTTGATTGCTGCTTTTAGCGACCGTAGCAGAAACCCCAAAGGCAGGCGGGTGCCATTAATGCGTATAGCAACCCTGCCTATGGTAGTGTTTGCTATTCTTATGTTTATCCCGCCCCACCGGTACGAAAGCAACATGAATATTGTATGGCTGGGCTTTATACAACTGGGTTATTATTTTTTCTTCGGTCTTTATGTAATTCCGTATAACGCTCTGTTGAGCGAGTTAGGGCATTACCCTAATGGCAAAATGCACCTTAGTACAGCGCAAAGCGTGGGTTATATGATAGGCATGGTGGTGGGCTCGTTTACTGCTTTATACGCCACGCAAATACAGGATTTTGCGCACATAGCCGACCGGTTAACCGCTTATCAATATGCCATAGGGGCCGAAAATATTTTGGGCGGGTTGTGTATGCTGTTACCTGCTTTTGTAATTGATGAGCGGCGGTATTGCAAACCCGGGATATCGAGCGAACCTTTTATGCAATCGTTAAAAACGGCTTTAGGAAACCCGAACTTCAGGATATTTGCTTTTGCCGATGCTACCTTCTTTATGAGTATTGCCATTATATCGGCGGGCCTGCAATATTATGTTACAGTGCTTTTGGGTATTAGTGAAGACGAAGGCGGCAAACTGATGGCGCTGGTGGTGGTGGTAACCCTTTGCTTTTATCCTGTAGTGAACTGGGCGGAACAAAAGGTGCGAAAGAAAAAGTTGATTATTATGGCTTTTGTGGCGCAGGGTTTTGTGTTTACAGGTATTTATTTTTTTGGCAGAATGCCTGTTTCGCCCTACCTGCAGGCTATAGCGCTGATGGTGCTTTTCGGTATTTTCGATTCGTTCCTGGGCATATTGCCCACCACCGTGGTTGGCGATATAGCGGAGGCAGACGCAAAAGCCACCGGCCAAAATAAAGAAGGTATGTATTTTGGCATGAGGGCCCTTTTTCAAAAAACGGGGCAAACCCTGGGTATTATGATATTCCTGATGCTTACCCTTTACGGTAAAGACCCCGGCCACGATATGGGGCTGCGGTTAAATGGCATAATTGGCAGCGTTCTTTTGTTCCTTGCCGCCGCTGCTTATTCGCGGTATAAAGATTAATCCTCAAAGCATTATCGCGCAATAATTATTTTCGCTTACATGGATTTCGGCTTCTCCGTTTTTACAAGTATTGATGCCTGGGTAAGTTTGTTTACACTTACCCTGCTGGAGATAATACTGGGTATTGATAACCTCATTTTTATATCCATTGTGGCCTCGGTATTACCGGCTGCACAACGCAGAAGGGCCAGGAACCTCGGCCTTGTAATTGCGCTTGGTTTCCGCGTGGCATTATTGTTGGGTATTGCGGTTATAGTGCGGATGACAACCCCTTTATTTACCGTTTTGGGGCAGGGCTTTAGCGGGCGCGACCTGATATTAATTGGCGGGGGCCTTTTTTTACTGGCAAAATCTACTTTGGAAATCCACCAAAAGGTGGAGGGGAAACATGATGAGAAAGAAGCAAAGACGAAAGCAGTTTTTGGTATGGTGGTGTTGCAGATAATTTTCTTCGATATCATTTTTTCTTTCGATTCCATACTTACGGCGGTAGGCCTAACGCCGCATGTAATGGTAATGATACTGGCTATTGTTATTGCCATGTTTGTAATGATGCAGTTTAGCGCTGCAGTAAGCCGCATATTGAATAAATACCCCACCCTGCAAATACTGGCACTTTCATTCCTTATTATGATTGGTTTAACCCTGATGCTGGAAGGTTTTGGCGTGCATGTAAACAAAGGGCTTATTTATGGGGCTGTGCTTTTTTCGCTGGTTGTAGAGGCGCTCAATATCAGGTTCAGGAGGAAAAACCCACTGTAATTTTTTACTTCGGCAAGGCTTTATAAACTACCCCCTGCAAATCGGTACGTATATTCATTTTAATAATCCGGTTGTTCTCCGCATTTGGGTAAACCCGGTTAGATAAGAATACGAAGGTTAAGTGGTTATCGGGGTCGCTCCAAACACTGGTACCGGTAAAACCCGTGTGCCCGAATACAGAAAGCGGAACGCCATCATAACAGGGCGAGGGCTTATTTACATCCGGTTCAGGTTTATCAAAGCCCAGTCCCCGGCGGGAGATTTTTGACTGCCGCGAAGTGAACAATTTTATAGTGGCTGAATCAAGTATCTGCTTACCGTTATACATGCCATGATTAAGCAGCATTTCAAAAACAGCAGCCAGGTCGAAAGCGTTGCTGAAAAGCCCTGCATGGCCCGCTACACCACCGTACATGGCCGAACCGGGGTCGTGTACATAGCCCTGTACCACCTGTTTGCGGAAGATGGTATCATATTCGGTGGGCATTATTTCATCGCGCCGGAACCGCTGCAACGGGTGGAACCCAATGCGGGTTAAGCCCATCGGTTTATAAAAATTATCCATTACATAATCATCCAGCTTTTTGCCCGAAACCTTTTCAACAATCTTTTGCATAATGTAAAAATCGCAGTCGCTGTAAACATATTTTGGATGGGGGTTTATTTCAGAGCAGGCCATTATGTGCCACATTGTATCGGGGTAATCATCGCGGATAAACAGGCTATCGGCAACCTGCACAGTAAAACCCGGTTGGGCGGTGTGCCGGTAATATTTATCAAAGTTACTATCAATAGTGGCGGCATAAAAAGCAAAGAAAGGTTTAAGTCCTGCCTGGTGGGTAAGCACATCATGTATCTTTAGTTTGCCTATGGTAGCATCTTCTGGTAATTCCAGGTAATCACCTACGGTTTTATCAAGGGCAATTTTCTTTTCGCTGTACAACTTCATTACGGCCAGTGTGGTGGCCGCCACTTTGGTAATGGAGGCCAAATCGTACAGGTTGCCGGGTTTTACAGGCTCCTGGATTTCGTACACCGGGGTACCATAGCATTTATCCCATATCACTTTACCATCTTTAGCCACCAGTAACTGGCAGCCGGGGTAGGCTTTGCTTTCAATGCCCCGCTGCACTATTTTATCCATTTGTTCAAGCGCCCCGGTGCTCATGCCCACCTCTTCGGGCCACGAAATTTTTAGTCGGTAAACTGTATCGCTCATAAACCCCTTTTCGCCCAGGTAGGTTTTTGAGGCGGTAACCGGTAAGCGCCCGGTTACTTTTTCTGCGCCAAACAAAGCATTGGCGGCAGCCAGTTGGGCAATACTGTCATCTTCATAGGCCTCCATTACCCAGGGCATGTAATCAAAAAAATGAAGGCTGTACGGGTTGCCAAAAACAGCCAGCAACACCTTGGTTTTGCCTGATAACGCCTCTATAAATTTCCGCTCTTCGTCGGTAATATTATAATCTTTCGCTGCCTGGCGGCTCATGCCGTGCAGGTCTATTATTACCAGGTCGTAACCGGCAAGCATATCCATCAGCCGGTTAAATCCTTTTTCGCTATGCTCTTGTGGCTGATAATAAAAATCCATAGCTGCGAAATTGTTGATGTAGTGCTGAAAAGGGCTTTCGCCGCGCGTGGCAATGGATAAAGAAGCCACCTTTTTATAATTCCAGTTTTTAAAAGGCAGCTTGTTATCGGTATTAGCGGCTATGGTAATGGCCTTTTCAAACAACTTTTGTTTTAATTGTTGCGCATAAACCGGGTTTAAATCATTCAGCAGGTTTTCCATATTTACATGCTGGTGTTTATTAAGCCCCAGCTTATACTTATAAGCCAGCACCTTTTTAACCCGGTCTTCTACTTCGTTCATGGTAACGTCGCCGCAATCAATAGCAGTTTTTATTTTATTGATACCCTCGTTTACATCGCCGCTGTAAACCAGTATATCATCACCTGCCATAAAAGCCATTGAATCGGCTTGGCCGGGTGTATAGCTGCCACTAACGCCTCTCATATTCAGTGCATCTGAAAACACCAGCCCGTCAAACCCCAGCTTTTGTTTTAAAAGGCCGGTGGCAATTTTTGGCGATAACGAGGCTACTGAATTAGAATCAGGGTCCAGCGAGGGCACATTCAGGTGGGCTACCATAGTTCCGCCCACCCCATTGTTGAACATAATTTTGAAAGGGTATAATTCAAGGCTGTCAATAGCACCGGCGCTTTTATTTACTGTTGGCAACGTTAAGTGCGAATCCTTATCGGTATCGCCATGCCCGGGAAAATGCTTGGCACAGGCCAGCACACCCTCATCCTGCAACCCCTGCATGTATTCAAGGCCTTTTAATGCTACCTTTAGCTTATCCTCACCAAAACTGCGCTCATTAATAATCGGGTTATCGGGGTTACTGTTTACATCCACCACCGGTGCAAAATCAATCTGTATGCCCATGCGCTTACACTCGCGGCCTATTTCGCGGCCCATGTCGTAAATCAGTTTGTTGTCATCTATCGCCCCCAAAGTCATCTGCTTGGGGAAAGCGATAGTGCTGTCTAACCGCATGGCCAGCCCCCATTCGCCGTCAATCGCAATCATGCACTGCACCTTTGCCGAGTCCTGTATTTTATTCGTCCAGTCGGCTTCAAGGTTGGGGGTGCCTTTAAAAAAGATTACTCCACCGGCTTTCCCCTGTTTCACCAGTTCAAGCACGCTATCCATGTTATAATCCTTACCTACCGGGTGGGCGTCCAGCATAAAAAACTGCCCTATGCGTTCATTAGTATCCAGTGTGTTGTATACCGAATCTACCCACTTTATACAGGCGGGGTCGTTCTTCCAGTTGCGGAAATCAGGTGCCTGCGCATTTGCACTTATACCAAAAATCACCATCAAGAAAGGCAGCAGGGCACGTTTTGCAAACTGCAAACTATAAACTGTAAACTGTTTGGCCATTGCCGCTAAGGAACAAAACATTTATTAGCCCTCTGGTTTGTAGTAAAACGAATTTTATACCGCTTTATGTTAATGGTGCATATTAATAAGCAGGTTCATTTCCAAAATCATATTCTTTACCCCGAAACAATTAAGTTTGCCCCTACATGGATATTATCCGCCTTCTTCCCGATAACATTGCCAATCAAATCGCTGCCGGCGAGGTTATTCAACGCCCCGCCTCGGCGGTTAAGGAGTTGATGGAAAATGCCATTGATGCCGGTGCTACCCACGTAAAGCTGATTGTAAAGGCTGCAGGAAAAAGCTTGGTGCAGGTAATCGACAATGGCTGCGGCATGAGCGAAACCGACGCCCGCATGTGTTTTGAAAAACATGCCACTTCAAAAATCCGCGCTGCCGAAGACCTCTTCAATATCCGCACCATGGGTTTCAGGGGCGAGGCCCTGGCCTCTATTGCCGCCATTGCGCAGGTTGAGCTTAAAACCCGCCAAACCGGCGAGCAACTCGGCACCCTTATTGAAATTGAAGGCATGAAGGTTACCCGCCAGGAGCCTTGCCAAACACCCGAAGGCACATCCATCGCTATTAAAAATCTGTTCTACAATGTGCCTGCCCGCCGTAACTTTTTGAAGAGCGACACGGTGGAACTGAAAAACATTATTGACGAGTTTCAGCGCATTGCCCTGGCACACCCCAAAGTGGGTTTCCAGTTGTTTAATAACGACTACGAAATGTTCCACCTTAAACCCGGCAATTTAAAGCAGCGCGTTGTTTCGCTGTTTGGCGATAACTACGCCGAAAAAATTGTACCGGTAGAGGAGAAAAGCTATGCCCTGCATGTTTACGGTTTTGTGGGCAAGCCCGAGTTCTCTAAAAAAACACGCGGCGAGCAATTCATTTTCGTTAATAACCGCTTCATCAAATCGCCTTACCTCAACCATGCCGTTTCGCTGGCTTTCGACCAGATGATACCGAAGGAGAACTTCCCCTTCTTTGTGCTTTTTCTCGATATCGACCCTACTAAAATCGACATCAACGTACATCCTGCCAAATACGAAATCAAGTTCGAGGACGAGAAACTGGTTTACACTTTCGTAAACCTGGGCGTTAAACACGCACTGGGCGCTTACAGCATTTCGCCTACGCTCGATTTTAACCAGGAAGACCACCTGAACAAAGCAGGCGCTTTCAACCAAACCCCGCGCACCTGGCTCGAAATAACCCAGCACGCCGTTGATACCAAGCAGGCCAAAAAATTTGCCCCGCCTTCGGGCTTTAAGCCGCTTAGCGAACGCGAAGGCAACAACCTCCAAAACTGGCAATCGCTCTACGAAACCGTTGGCAGCCAGCAACCCACCCTGCAACGCGAAACCATCCCACAGCACGATGAGCCTGCGCACGAACCGGTGAAGGAGGCAGTACCGCCGCACCAGTTGCAAAAGCGCTATATCGTATCGCAAATAAAGAGCGGCTTTATTTTAATTGACCAGCAGGCCGCCCACGAACGCATCATGTACGAGCGCTATTTAAAGCTGCTGGAAAAAGACAAGCACGATAGCCAGCGGCAGT
>DASZPC010000051.1:0-1515 GCA_035550455.1 Chitinophagales bacterium
AGCATAAAAAATCATGACGTAAGAAATGATCTTGATAAATATTTTTACCGCACTGCTGTTAATCAGCAATATGCATTTAATGTAAGCGGCAATACGCCATACGTTAATTACTATATGTCTGCGGGGTATGATGATAACATGCCTTCTTTAACCGGGGAGCGATATAACAGGATAAGCCTGCTTTCTCAAAACAGTTTTAAGCCCGCTAAAAATCTGCAGGTAACACTGGGCGTAAACTATGTGCAAACGAATAACAGATCAGGCAACAACCAGGGTTATAATTTTTACAGCGCTGTGGCAGATAAGCAATACTATCCTTATGCTGCGCTGGCGGATGCCAACGGTAATGCATTACCTGTATATGAAGATTATTTTAAGAATTGGGTGGATACTGCGGGCGATGCTAAACTGTTTAACTGGGTAGAGAAGCCACTTGCAGATGTAAATGAGGTAGTAAATAAATCTCAAACCATAGATTATTTAATAAACACCGGCATCAGCTATAACATACTCCCTGCACTTAGCATAAGTGCAAAGTATCAGTACGAACACCAGTTAATTGTAAATTCATCGCTGTATAAACAGGATGCCTATTATACGCGCAACCTGCTGAATAATTATTCATCAATAGATCCCTATAGCGGTGCGGTTACTTATAACATACCGGCGGGTGGTATATTAGATATGAATAACGGAGCGCTTACATCCCACCAGGGGAGGGCGCAATTGAATTATAACCATGGCTGGAGCAACAATAAACACCAGCTAACGGCAATAGCTGGTTTTGAAATCAACAGTACCATTAACAGCACAGCAACCAACAGGTTGTATGGATATGATGAAGACCACAACACCATTAACGCTTATGTAAACTATAATGTTCGTTACCTGCAATTTTCTTATCCCGGTTTCAGGTATATACCCAATAATGCAACGATCACTTCAAACACAGATCATTTTATGTCTTACTATGCTAACGCAGCATATACTTATAAAAGCGTCTATACATTATCTGCCAGTGCAAGAACAGATGAAGCAAATTTATTTGGTGTAAGAACAAACCAAAAAGGCACACCGCTTTGGAGTGCCGGTGCTAGTTGGTATGTAAGTAAAGAAAATTTTTATAAGTTTAATTGGCTGCCTTTATTTAAGCTTAGAATAACCTATGGCTTTAATGGCAACATCTCGCGACAAGCTACGGCGTATACTACAATAGAGTATAACACCGGTGCTCTAACACCATTGCCCATTGCCTTTGTAACCAATCCTGCGAACCCTAATCTTAAATGGGAAAGAACAGGAACATTAAACATAGGTGCAGATTTTTCTTTAAAAAATGACATCGTTAGCGGCACTGTTGAATACTATCAAAAGCATGCAAGAGACCTGTTAGGTCCTGCACCGCTCGATCCAACTCTGGGCATTGGCGATTTCACCAATCCTTCTTACTATGGCAATGTTGCCGGCATGAATGGTAATGGTATTGACGTACAACTCAACACCAAAAACATCAAC
>DASZPC010000052.1:0-1842 GCA_035550455.1 Chitinophagales bacterium
AAAAGCCCAAAGGTTTCAGTGCTGGATTTTGGTTGCGGCACGGCACATTTATACCAATACATACTTAACAACGGCTATGCCAATATTGACTACTCGGGGCTTGATATCTCTGAAAAATTTGTAGAGGTGGCAAAAGGGAAATATCCTGACAAAAATTTCTATTGCGCCGATATTTTAAGCCCCGAATCAAAGCTACCGCAATTTGATTATGTGGTAATGAATGGCGTGTTTACTGAAAAGCGTGAACTGAGCTTTGATGAAATGTTTGCTTTTTTCCAGCAAATGCTGGAACGTATTTTTGATTTAACAAACAAAGGCGTGGCATTTAACACCATGTCTAAGGCGGTTGATTGGGAGCGCGAAGATTTGTTTCATTTGCCCACCGATTTGCTGATAAACTTTTTAACTAAAAAGCTTACCCGCAATTTTATTATCCGTAACGATTACGGTTTGTACGAATACACCACCTACATTTATAAATAAGGAAGAACGATATGGCAGATATTGTGATTTTTGGAATACAGGATTTTGCTGAACTGGCACACTATTACCTGGAAAATGACTCGCCGCACAGGGTGGTTGCTTTTTCGGTAAATGAGAAATACATACCCGAAGACGGAAAGTTTCACGGCTTACATGTGCTGCCTTTTGAGGATATTGAAAAAAAAATGGCCCCCGGCGAAGTAAGTTTTTTTGCACCTATGTCGCCCCAAAAAATGAACCAACTGCGTACCGATGTTTACAACCAAATAAAAGGCAAGGGCTACGAAATGATTAGTTACGTTAGCTCTAAAGCCACCATGTTTAATAACCAGATTGGCGACAATTGCTTTATACTGGAGGATAACACCCTGCAACCTTTTACAAATATCGGGAACAACGTAGTGCTGTGGAGCGGCAACCATATTGGCCATCATGGGCATATTAAGGACAATGTTACGTTTACATCGCAGGTGGTAATGTCGGGGCACTGTACTATTGAGCCTTTTAGTTTTTTTGGGGTAAATGCCACTATACGCGATGGTATAACTATAGCTGAAGGTACATTTGTGGCTATGGCTGCCTGCATAACCAAAAGCACCGAGGCGTGGAGCATGTATAAAGGCAACCCCGCAGTGAAGTCAGAAAACTATTCCACTAAAAACATGTAGGCAATGTGGCAGAAGAAGGGGCTTCTTTTCGATATAGCGAAATATAAAACCAGTCTGAGGCAAAGCCATGGGGCCATTCCGTTTGCGTTGCATACGGAGGGAAATCTGTTCCGTATTTTTTTCAGCTCGCGGAATGAAAAGGGCCAGTCTTTGCCTTACTACATAGAAAGTGAAATTAAAGATGGCACAATAACCTTAACCGGTGAACCGGTAGGCCCGGTGTTTGGCCTGGGCGAACTGGGCAGCTTTGACGATAGCGGTATAATGCCCATTTGCTGCGTTAAAAACGAAGGGGTGGTGTATATGTATTATGTAGGCTGGAACCCGCAGGTAACAGTGTCGTACCGCCACGCTATTGGTTTGGCGGTAAGCCATGATAATGGCAAAACATTTGAGCGGTTTAGCATAGGCCCCGTGTGCGACCGCAGCCTCGATGAGCCCTTTTTTAATTCCTCCCCTTTTGTAATGGTTGAAAACGGTGTTTGGCGCATGTGGTATATATCATGCACAAACTGGCAAATAATAAACAACTACCCTGAGCCGAGTTACCTGGCAAAATATGCCGAGTCGGAAAACGGCATCCACTGGAAAAAGGATGGCATTGTGTGCCTTGATTATGACGAGCGGGCGAAAGCTATTGCGCGGTTAAGCGTAATAAAAATTGGCGATGAGTATAACATGTATTTCTCGT
>DASZPC010000053.1:0-7898 GCA_035550455.1 Chitinophagales bacterium
TAACTGGACTATTGACCGCACGCGCACCTTTACCCGTACCACAGGCAATTATGTTAATGTGAAGCTTTCGTCCGAGGCATCAGGTAATGTTTCTGCAAGCGGTACCAACCGATATGGCGAAGCCTTTACCAATGCCATTACCACTCCAATACAGGCAACCAACAATCCCGGCTGCCTTTGGAAACCCTACGTTGGCACATTTATCCATAAGATAGCAAACCGCACCGTTACCGTAGACTTTGGTGTTGATAGCGGCGATAACCAGGTAGGCAGTGCCGATAACTGTGCCGCAAACGATGGCTTTTTTGTTACTTATACCCGTGCTAACCGCACCCGTACCAGGTTTGTTGAATACTGGCATTAATATCGTCAAGCTCCACATAAATAAAAATCCTGCCCTTGCCGGGTGGGATTTTTTATTACCTTAAACTTTAACTTTTAAAGGTGCTGCGCGCTTTAAACTTTTGTATTTTTGAAACGTCAATCTTCCTGAAAATGAATTGGCTATAGCTAAATGAAAACACCCCGTAAATTATATTTTTTCACCCTTGTATGCCTTGCAGCCCTTTTGGCAGGCAGTTGTACAAAACAAAAGGAGGATGATAGCAGCCTTGCCGAAGACCACGCCGCCATTACTATGGCCACCGATGGCCTTGCCGATGATGCCTCCTCTGCTGCCGGGCAGGTGAAAAATTTTTCGGGAAAAACCGATGAAACTGATGGCTGGTGGCAATTACTTTGCGGGGTTGCCTCTGTTGATACAAACAGTGGGCATCAAATTACCCTTACTTACGATAGTACCGCCAGTTGCGTGGGTATCATCAAATCTGGCCAAATAAGTATTTCGCTTAATGGCAGCCGCCACTGGCGCGACCAGGGGGCCGAATTATCTATCACGCTCAATAATTTTAAAATAGCCAACCGGTTTACAGGCCGCTACTTTATTTTAAACGGCACAGAAACTGTTACGAACGAAACCGGAGGCCTCGCCTGGCTTATTATGGCGGGTATTACCCCGAATGCTACCGTGGCACACCGCCACCGGGTAAATAACCTTACCATCACTTATTCCGATGGTTCACAGCGCACCTGGAATGTTGACCGCACCCGCACGTTTACCAGTGTTACCAGTTCCGGGCACAATACCATTAGCATTACTGTTTCATCTGAAAACACAGGTAATGAAGATACCTGGGGCACCAACCGCAATGGCGCACAGTTTATAAGCAGCCTTATTACACCGGTTATTTCAAATAACAATGCCAATTGCCCCTACAAACCTTACCAGGGCGAATACAGCCAGCAGGTGGGCAGTAACCGCCTTGATGTGCTTTATGGGGTCGATGAAAACGGTAACCCAACCGGCAATCCTGACGCCTGCGCTTATGGCTATAAAATCACTTACCAAAGCGGGCGAAAAATATTTTCAAAAATTCTCTCCTACTAAGCTACGATTCACCTTATGAAATAAACCGGATATTACGTTTATTCGGGTAATGGCTGATGAAAAGATTAGTTTTTGGCGTAGCATTGTAATTGTTTTTGCCCTGGTTTCGGTGCTTTGGCTGGTACAGTTTATCCAGCAATTCGGCCATATCGATTTAACCTCTTTCGCCAATCATCCCCGCAACCTCGATGGACTTAAAGGCATCATCTTCTCCCCTTTCATACATGCCCCTAACGATATTCAACACCTGCTGTCAAACACCCTTCCGTTAATGGTACTGCTGGCCGTACTTATCAATGCTTATCCCAAAGTAGCATTGTTTGTGCTGGTATTTATACATCTTGTTTCAGGTACGCTTGTATGGCTTTTCGCACCAGAAGACACCCTCCACATCGGCATCAGTGGTATCATTTACGGTATAGCATCCTTCCTGGTGGCCTCTGGTATTTTCCGTAAAGACCGTTCTTCCGTAACCATTGCTATTTTAACAGCGCTTGTTTATGGTGGTATGATTGCCGGTTTTTTTAAAAAAGAAGGCATATCCTGGCAATCGCATTTATATGGCGCCATCAGCGGTGTAATTATTGCCTTCTTCTTCCGCAACCACAACCTGCCCGAACCGGTCGATTTTCACAATGAATCTACCGAACCCGAAAAACACTTTTTCGATAACTCCGGCAGTGCCTGACCTACCTTCATTTTTCTTTAACCTTTTTACCATTTTATGGTTGTACTGTGCAGATTGTTTTCAATTTCGCATTGTATTGGGCTAATCCCTTTTACAAGGACTCTATGGAACTCATTAACCTTCCGCAGGTAAAAGCGCCGCGCCTTGTTATAGTGGGTTGCGGTTTTGGCGGTTTGCAGTTGGCAAAATCGCTTAAACACGCCGACCTGCAAATTGTAATGCTCGATAAAAACAATTATCACACGTTCCAGCCGCTGCTATACCAGGTGGCTACTGCCGGCCTGGAGGCCGATTCAATAGCTTACCCCGTACGCAAAATTTTTAAAGGGCAAAAAAACTTCCATTTCCGTTGGGGCGAGGTACAGAAAATATTGCCTGAACAAAACCTGCTTATTACCAGTATAGGCGATATTAATTACGATTACCTGGTTATAGCCACAGGCAGCACTACTAACTTTTTCGGCAACAAAAATTTTGAAGGGCAATGTGTGCCAATGAAATCGGTGGTGGAGGCCCTGAACCTTCGCAGCCTTATACTGCAAAATTTTGAGAAAGCCCTGTTGGTTACCGATATAAAAGAGCAGGAATCGCTGATGAATTTTGTGGTGGTGGGTGGCGGCCCTACCGGGGTTGAACTGGCTGGCGCCCTTTGCGAATTAAAACGCCATGTATTGCCAAACGACTACCCCGAACTTGATTTCCGCAAAATGCGTGTAATACTGGTTGAAAACGGCCCCGAAGTATTACAGGTAATGAACCCCGCCAACAGGGAAGCAGCAAAAAAATATTTAGAAGAAATGGGCTGTGAGGTTTGGGTAAACACAGGCGTTTCAAACTACGACGGTAAACTGGTGGAAACAAAAAACAGCAAGCAAGTTCCCTCCTTTAATGTTATATGGACCGCTGGGGTAAAAGGCGCAGTAATACAAGGCCTTACCACCGATTGTATCAACAACCGCAACCGCATTGTAATTGATGAATTTTGCCAGGTAAAAGGCTACAACAACATTTACGCCATTGGCGATGTAGCCGCTATGAGTACCGAAAAATACCCCAATGGCCATCCGCAGGTGGCGCCGGTGGCCATACAGCAGGCGCAACTGTTGGCAGGTAATATTATTGGGCAACTGCAAAATAAGCCGCTTAAAAAATTCTCGTATTTTGATAAAGGCAGCATGGCTACTGTAGGGCGTAACAAAGCCGTGGTAGAAGTCCGCAAACTGCACTTTGGCGGGTTTGCCGGTTGGTTTGCCTGGATGGGGCTGCACCTTATGTTGTTGGTAGGTTACCGCAACAAAATAGTGGTATTCATAAACTGGGTTTGGAATTACCTCAACTACGACCGCAACATCAGGCTGATTATACGGCCTTTCAGAAGAAGTTAAAGCCCGCTTTCGGCCAACTCATATATATATCGTACGGCCCGCACCAGTATGCTGGCCACCACATAAAACATGGTGATGGAGAACAACATCATGCGGTATTCCTCCAAAGTCCAGATGCTGATGCCAGACATTACCCGCGCCGAGAGCAGCAACACAATTACCAGCCCTATGTAAATATAGTACGAAGGCACTGTGTATCTCAAATAGCTGGAATATGCAATAGAAACCACTGTATTAATCAGGGCATAAAATATAAGGCCTACCATAGCGGTAAAATATTCTTCCCCATTGTTCAACCCGGCAATTTTACAAATAAGCATACCCAGCCAGGCTATACCTGCCGCCAAACCCACTTGCACAAAGGGGTTTATCTTCTTCTTCGCAATGGTAAATCCAACTTCCATTACATGGCAAAGTTACAGTGCTTTTTCTACACGCTCCTTAATTGTTTCAAAAGCATGTTGCACCTCTCTAAACTTCTTGTTCGCATCAGCATCGCTCATGCCCTTTTGCCTTTTATCGGGGTGGTATTTCAAAACCATTTTCCGGTAAGCGGCTTTTACATGCTCAAAGCTCGCGCTTTCATCCACCCCCAGCATGGCATAAGGGCTATTGACACTGGTAAATCGGTATTTAAGTTCCGTAAAATCGTGTTCAGTTACACCAAGGTATTTAGCAATGCGGGCAATGCACCTTATTTCCTTGGCGTTCACAAAATCATCAGCCCCGGCCACACCAAATAAAAACCCAACTATACTCAGGCACGAATCGTAAGTGGCCAATATTTTCAGTTCCTTGCAGGCCATGCGCATATAGGGTTCGGTGCCCGTATCAATATGCTGGCTTATTGTTTTCATTTTTTGTCTCAGGCCGGTAGCGCCAAAGTGCCGGGCCATAAAATCATATATCAGGGCTTCCGTATCGCTGGTAAAATTCCGGTTGCAGCGTATTACATCGGCGGCCAGCACCAGCACCGCTTGCTGTATTTCATCATCATGGGCTTTTTGCTGCGGGTTTTTCTGTTGCTTCGTGTTTACAGGTTCTTCATCAGCCATCATTTTTGCAACAGCATTAAATAGGTTATTGATGGAAATCCGCGAAGCCATTTACCGGTTATGCTTTACTCATTTTTATTATCTCGTTCCATTCATCATCGCTTACAGGTTGCACACTTAACCGCGCAATACGCACCAGTGCCATGCCTGCCAGCTTTTTATTGGCCTTTACCTGTGCCAGTGTTACGGGTTTGCTCAGTGCCGAGTCGTACCCCAAATCCACGCATACCCAGTTCTCGTCAGTGGTGGGGTCCTGATAATGTTCTTTTACAACCTTAACAATACCCACTATAGAAGGTTCGCCGTTCATACTTTCATAAAAAAAGCACTGGTCGCCTTTTTGCATGGCTTTCAGGTGGTTTCGGGCGGCGTAATTGCGCACCCCGTCCCAAAAGGTACGCTTCTCCTTTTTCATTCGTTCAAACGAATATGTCTCCGGGTCCGATTTTACAAGCCAGTATGCCATATTTTTCTTTTACTGGCATAAAATTATGCCTTCGCCCTCACAAAACAAAAACACCTGGTTAATTAAAACCTAAGGCCTTACATATTGTTATCGTCAATAACTTATTCTATTAAATTCGCCCAAAATTTTCCGGATGGCACAGGTTATTCTATACTTTATTGTGGCATTTATTGCCTTTGAATTCGCCCTTTCTAAAACCCTTTCATGGTTGAATTTAAAAACATGGGACAAACCCCTGCCCGATGACGTAAAAGACCTTTACGACCAAGAAAAATACGTGCGCGCAAAGGAATACGCCGTAGCTAACTATAATGTTGGCACTGTTACCGGCATAATCTCATTTGTAATTACTATTACCTTCCTGCTATTGCATGGCTTTGCATGGGTCGATGCCATAGCCCGAAGCATTTCCCCATCCCCCATCTTACAGTGCCTCATATTCTTTGCCATAATTGGTGCTGCTTCATCGGTTATTTCATTGCCATTCGATATTTACGACACCTTCGTTATTGAGCAAAAATTTGGTTTTAACCGCACCACACCGCGCACCTTTGTGTTTGATAAACTAAAAGGCCTTGTATTGGCCGTTGTATTAGGGGGCGGCATCCTTGCCCTTTTAACCTGGCTCTACACCCTTTTAGGTAATTATTTTTGGCTGGCGGCATGGGGCGTAATATCAGGCATCTCCATATTCCTCGCTATGTTTTACACCTCTATATTCCTTCCTCTATTCAACAAACTAACCCCGCTGGCCGAGGGGGAGCTTCGTTCTTCACTCGAAAAATACGCCGCTAAAGTTGGCTTTCCACTTACCAATATTTTTGTAATGGATGGTTCCAAACGCTCCACTAAAGCCAATGCCTTTTTCAGCGGCCTGGGCCACAAAAAGAATATTGTGTTGTACGATAACCTGGTAAACGATATGAACACCGACGAGATTACTGCCGTACTGGCGCACGAAGTGGGCCACTATAAAAAGAAACACGTACTGCAAAGCATGGTTATTTCGGTGGCGCAAATGGGTATTATGCTCTTTATTTTCGGCTGGCTGGCCGGGCACCCCATTATGGCACAAGTGCTGGGGGCTAAACAAAACAGTTTCCATTTATCGCTTATCACTTTTGGCTTGCTCTACTCACCTATTTCAATGGTTACCGGGTTATTAATGAACCTCTTTAGCCGCAAAAACGAGTACGAAGCCGATGCCTATGCCAAACAAACATACAGCGCCGCGCCGCTTATTACGGCTTTAAAAAAGCTTTCGGTAAACCACCTTAGCAACCTGCAACCACACCCGGCATTTGTGTTTTTCAATTATTCGCACCCTACCCTGTTACAGCGCATGAGGGCAATGGAATAAGAACGGTCATTTTATCTACAAAACCACCTCCAACGCCTCATTATCAACCACTTATCTATTTATCCTACTTTTGGCTCTATAATGGCTCTAAAAGCCTCTATTTAATCTACTTTTTTAAGCTATCTAACTGATAATCAACACCTTATCTACTTTAGACAATAAAATAGATTACCCACTGACAATCAATCTGTTACGCAAATTAAAATTTAAAAACCGGACCTTGCCCAAAATGCCTGTATTCATCCTGTCCATATTGCCAAATATACACTGCCACCTACCCCACATGCAACTTTTCCAAGCCTTTTAATTTCACATAAAATGTGCAATTACAAAACCCCTTTCCTATCAACAAATAGGAATTGAGATTTCACTTCTCACTTTTCACCTCCCCCCCTAAAAGCGAAAATCCCCCCGGCGGGTGCCGGGAAGGATTTTCTATTGGAACCGAGATTGAAGGACGCTTCCGTAACGGAGCACACCTTAAGCGCACTCCGGTTCCTTGCCTCAGGCGTTACTCCCTGCTCATCGCAAAGAGTAAACTTCCTGAGAATATCTTTACTGTATATAGGCCTGCAATAGGTGTGGGCTGGTGCTCGACTTTAACTGCCTTATACATTTTTCTTTTATCTGCCTTACACGCTCGCGGGTAAGGTTAAATTTATCGCCTATTTCTTCCAGCGTCATGGGCATTTTACCATTCAACCCGAAATAGCTGCTTATTATTTCCGATTCGCGCTCCGTTAGGTGCGATAAGGCTGTGTTTAATTGCGCCTCAACGGTTTGGTGCATTATTTTGTCTTCAGCCGTAACTTCATTCTTATCATACAGCATATCGCTCAAACTCGTTTCATCCTCGCCGCCAATCCTGAAATCTGTAGAGAGGGTATTCGTATTTACACGGAAATATTCTTCAATTTCATCTTTCGTCATGCCCAGCATTTCCATCAATTCTTCCACATCGGGCTCGCGTTGGTATTCTTGTTCAAACGAATGGAAAGCCTTGGTAATTTTTGTGTAAGCGCCTATTTTGCTAACCGGCAGGCGTATAATACGCGACTGCTCTACTATGGCCTGCATAATGGCCTGGCGTATCCACCACACGGCGTACGATATAAATTTAAAGCCCCGTGTTTCGTCAAATTTATTGGCAGCCCTTATCAGGCCCAGGTTACCTTCATTAATTAAATCGCTTAAGGGCAGGCCCTGGTTCTGGTACTGTTTGGCTACACTAACCACAAAACGGAGGTTCGATTTTACCAGTTTTTCAAGGGCATCGCTGTCCCCCATCCGTATCTTTTTGGCTAGTTCGCCTTCTTCTTCTGCGGTAAGGAGTTCGTTATGGGCAATTTCGCTCATATACTTATCCACCTGACTGTCCCGCTGAGAAATATTATGAGTAATTTTTAGTGGCCTCATAGGCAATGAGCTTGTCTTGGTTCGTAAATACCTTTACGCCAACCACACTAAAAAGTTACAGAAGATGATTAAAACAGGGCA
>DASZPC010000054.1:0-4244 GCA_035550455.1 Chitinophagales bacterium
CACCATGCAGCTTAACACGCCGTCCGATTCTATAAAATTAATTGCGGCGGTAAAGGCCTTCTGGATTGACTCTGAGCAAATCAACACGGCTTTTTTCAATAAAATCGGCCTGCTGCCTATGGATAAAACCCCTTCGGCAGCGCCGTATTACCTGCGCAACCTCAAGCCCGGCCTGCATAAATTAATAAAAGCAGGCAGGAATATATGGGCTGAGTACCCCGGCCTGGTATGGGCTTATTTTTTCTTTCTCTTTTCGGGCTTATGGCTCATATACCGGCACAACCGCGCTGTGTTTATATCCTCGCTGTTTGCCCAAACCTGGGGTATAATGCTTTTTACAGGCATTACTGTGTTAATGAAAATGGAAACCTGGGTGTTGGCGCCTATGATATGGTGTGCCATTATGGTAAATGCCATTTGGTGTATAAAGGTTTTAAGTGGCAATGGCCTGGTTAAAAGCAAGGCACTTTCCCTTTCTATCGGCGCTGGTGTAATGCTTTCGGCTGTTTTATTGGGCGGGACGGTTGATTTTATGAAGTGGAAATCGTACCGCCACGAATTACATACAATGGATGAAATTAGGCAGGCCGTTAATAAGCTGCCGCAGCATAATGTACTTGCCAGTTTAAGCTTTATGATACGGTTGCACACACAACCTTTTCAGCCAAAACCTCTTTACAATAAAAGCCTTATATGCCTCGATAACTGGTTCCTTTTTTTGTACCCGGAATTTAATACGTTTATGGACCGTGAGTTTGGTACGGCCCAACCGGTTAAGGCAATGCAGGCATTATTGGCCAAACGTGATGATGTGGTGTTTGTTAGCACCATAGACCGTGCAGATATGATGAGCCGTTATTTTAATACGGTACATAACATGGCGCTTAATTTTAGCGGTGTTCCGGGCTTGGGGCCTTATTACCTGGGCAAAAAAGTTGACGGGCGCACCGTTTTTATTTACAGAATAGAATAGTATGGCTCAGGTGCTTGTAACGGGGGCCTCAAAAGGCATAGGGCGCCAACTGGTAAAGCAGTTGCTGTTATCGGGCCATGATGTTTGGGCTGTGGCCCGTAGCACAGAACTACTTCAACAACTTTCTTCTGAATTAAATACACCACAGTTTCATTTTTCGACCTGCGATGTGGGTGTTATCGCCGATTGGGAAAAGCTAAAAACGGAAATGGGTAGGGTAAAATTCAATCCTTCAATGTTGTTCCTGAACGCCGGAGGCACCTTTAATACCGAGGCCGAAAACAACAGCGTAAATTTTGAGGGTGTTAAAAACGGGTGGGCAACATTTAACGCAGGTTTGCTTTTAACAGGGGGTACGGTAGTGGTAACCGGTTCCTTGTTTGCCTTTTTATGCCCACCTTTTCAGCAATCATATTCTATGGCCAAATACCGGGCCTATGTTTTTCTTAAAGAGTTGATGGAGCAACCTGAAAACAAACGGGTGCAATTTAAATATATCGTTTTAGGGCCGGTTAATTCCGGCCCGGGCGCGTTTGCCAATGCCGGCTGGCGTTCGTGGTTCATTCCACCAGCCGCAAAAGCCGCTACATATATTTTAAATCAATTGGGCGATAGGCGTTTTATTCATATTTTCCCCTTTAGTTCAAAAGTGCTGCTGCTTGTCCATAAAGTTTTACCCAAGCCAGTAAGTAATTGTATTTTAAAACTACTTCGTAGGGTATAAGTAACCCCCAATAGCCATGGCTGAAACCCCTGAATTATCGGTTGTGATTTTATGTTACCGGGCCGAAGGGTACATTGTTGATTTTGTACAGCAGGTTGAACGTGAACTTCAGCATACCGGTATTACTTACGAGTTGGTGCTTGTAGCCAATTACGATACCAATTACGATACTACACCAGCCTGGGCAGCACAGGTGGCCTCCACCCACCCGCACATTAAAGCTTTAACCGAACCCAAACAGGGTAAAATGGGTTGGGATATGCGTAGCGGCCTGCGCGAAGCAACAGGCAACTACATTGCTGTTATAGATGGCGACGGGCAAATGCCGGTTAGCGATTTATTGATTGTTTACCACATTATTAAAAAAGGCCAATACGATTTGGTAAAAACGTACCGGGCTGTGCGCAATGACGGACTGGTACGCATGGTGCTTTCAAAAGTTTACAACCTCTTTTTCTTTCTTCTTTTTTTACCCGATTTCCCTGTGCGCGATATCAATTCAAAACCCAAAATACTTACCCGCCAGGCTTACCAAAAATTAAGCCTCAAATCCAACGATTGGTTTACCGATTCGGAAATAATGATTCAGGCTTTTGAAAATAAAATGCGCATTTGCGAGGTGTCAACCATGTTTTACAAAAATCAGTTGCGTCATTCATTTGTAGGTATACGGGCCATCTTCGAGTTTATCTACAACCTTTTTTATTACCGTATTAAAAGGTAAAAGGTTAGGCCTCTTTGGAGGCAGGCACCTGCCATGCAGCCTGCCTGGCAAAAATGCTTCCGGTAGGCATAAATGGCGAGCGCTTGGGTTGCCCGCCGCGAAGGTTCAGCCGGGTTATGTTTGTTTCAAAGCCCAGTTTCCGTTTCAGCAAAACATACAGGTAAAAAAGATAATGCCTTGAGTAAGCATCAAAATCAGGGTTACCTGAAAGCATACCTAACGATAAGTCTGCCATAAAAGCAATAGGCATGGTAATAAACGTAGGTATGTGTTTTACATGTTTGGCGCGCAGGCGCATCCTGATAAACTTTGGCAGCAGGGGCATTATCTTAAACAGAAAATGGTATGCCTTGTAAGTTTTTATAAGGTCCCGGTCTTTAATATTATCAATGTTCTGAAAGAAATAAAAATCAAGCCCCTCGTTAAGCCTTTCCGCCTCTTCTTTGCTTACTATGCCATCGGCAATTCCTTCGCGCAAAAGTTCGGTGCCGGGCAAAAAGCAGGTCCAGAAAGTTTGTATCCTCGAAGGCACATATTCTACATAAAGGCTCCATGCTTTTTCCTGCGCTTCAACGGGTTCGCCTGGCAGCCCAAACATGTGGTCAACCTTTACTTTAATACCATATTTTTTCATGCTTGCCAAAGCCGTGCGTATATGGTCTGAGCGTTCAAACCTTTTCAGGTTCTTGCTTTTAAAGCCTTCATCCATTGATTGTACGCCCAACTGTATCCATATACAACCGGCCTCGCTCATCCATTTGGCTATATCATCATCCATGTATTTGGGGTGGGTAAGGCACTGAAATGGCACCCCTATTTCATTTTTATACCGCGGCAAAAATTCCCGTAGCCATTCTTTATCTGTTGTAAATACATCATCCTGAAAATCAATGTATCTGATATTTTTATAGCGCTTTTTGCCTTCCAGTAATTCATTAATGGCACTATCCACGCTTTTGAGGCGCACATATTTCCCCTTGCTTTTTTTCTCATCCGGCAGCTCGGCAAAAAAATTGTTGAAACAAAAGGTGCAACGGTAAGGGCAGCCGCGCGATGTCATATAGTAATACCGGTCGCCAACCAAAATGTCGTTTTCCCAAAGGGTCTTGTCCATCGCCAGCGAATCCAGGTCCTGGTTAAACCCTTTTTGTGGCCCCTTAATTACGGTTCCTGCATTGTCTCTAAACCAGGTGTTATCTATAGGGTTGTTGTTCCAGCCGGTTTCAATACGGTTCAATATCGGCGCAAAGGCAAGTTCTCCTTCGCCTATCACCATGTAATCAACGCAATTGTTCTTAATCACATATTCAGGCGCCCCCGATACATGAACACCCCCAAAAATGGTTTTCACTTCAGGGTTCATGTTTTTGGCTTCCTCTGCAATGCCAAGCATCCACCGGTACGAACTGGTAAGGCACGAAAAAACAAGCACATCGGGGTTAGTTTCCCTAATAGTTCTAATTACTCTTTCCCGGTCGTCAAAAAACCTTGCCAACCAGGGTATTTCCAGGTTAAATCTATCATGGAACAGCGATGAACTAAACGCCAGGTTTACCTCATGCCCCAGCTTTTTGGCAATACCCGAAAGTATGCTCAACCCCATTTGTTCGGCCCCTATGGCAACAAAGGTTATTTTCATGCCTGAAGTCTATCTGTTAAAAAGTTAATATCGAATACCGTTAATAGCGTCCTAAGGCATAAAAATAAGCGAAAAACCGGTACCAGCTAACTATATAGCCGGTAACATTCCCGTAGTTAAAGCGGAAGGCAGGGCAGGCAAATTAGATTAAATGCGGAATTATGGGTGGTAGTGCCTATAGTAA
>DASZPC010000055.1:0-1720 GCA_035550455.1 Chitinophagales bacterium
CTTAAAGTTTCTTTTGAAACCGGCGATAACAAAGTGCTCGAAACCGGCCCGTTAAGCCTTTTTGTACGTGTTTTAACCCCAAAAGGCGAAACTATTTCAGTAGCCGACCAGGGTTCAGGCACACTTAAAGATGCTTCTACCGGTACAGATATTCAATACACTAAAAAAGCTGATATTGATTGGACCCAGGCAAACAAAAAAGTTGAGGTTTACTGGAGCCAGAATATAAAAGATGCAGGTACTTACAAGGTTGAAATTTACCAAAGCGGTTACCTTATTGGCAAAGGCCAGGTGGAACTGAAATAATAAACTTTAAGCTATACTAAAAAGCCCCTTGCATTGCGGGGGGCTTTTTTATTTTAACTACCAGCCGTTTTCCAAATCTTTAGCGGTGTAACGGTGGTTGCGGGTAAAATAATAAGTAGGCCCATCATTCTTTTTTAACTGAAGGCTGTTACTGTTTCCAAACAAGCGCGCCAAAAAGGCTATAGGCATTAAAAAAACAAAAAACACTACCGAAAGGATAATTTTAGAGGTTACCGCCCCCATCATTTCCGATAGCTTCATCCAGCCCCATGCAATTTTAGCAGTAAGATATTTCGAAAACATCCCAATCAGGCCAAGCACCACACTAAGGGTAAGAAAATATTTGTGGTGCTGCCTCCCTATTAAAAAGAAAACCACCAATGCCACGCAAATGGTCAAAATGGTTTCCAGTTCCTTTTCGCGCGTTAGCTTTTCTTTCATTGCTTAAAACAGCGTGTAAACAAAAGGCGCCACCGCACTGCCGCCGCCTATAACCACCAACACTCCAATAAGCAGCAACACGATTACAATAGGTAATAGCCACCACTTTTTGCGTTCCATTAAAAACTTCCACAGGTCTTTTAAAAAATCCATAACTGTATGTTTGGTTTTATGCTACGAATATAAGTTAAACTTATCCGCACCATTATAATTTTGTGCAGGCCTATTAATCCTTTTTAAGTGTTTCTTTCCAGTCGCCGGCCTCCTTCCATTCTGGTTGTTCTTCCTTTTTTAAAAGCAGGTTGCCAATTGCCAGGTAATCCATTTCGGTGCGCATAAAACATTTATAAGCATCAGCAGGGGTGCATACAGGTGGCTCGCCGCGCACATTAAAACTGGTATTTACCATTACACTGTAACCGGTTTGCTGCTTAAAGGCGTCCAGCAACTTCCAGTATCTTTCGTTAGTGTCCTTATGTATGGTTTGTACCCTCGCCGAAAAATCAATATGTGTTATCGCCGGTAAATCCGAACGCAACACATACAGGCGCTCCATCAGTGGCAGGTTGTAATAGTTTTCTGGCATTTGTTTCCGTCGCTCCTCTTTTACCGGTGCTACAATCAGCATATATGGCGAGTCGGCATTTAAGTCAAAATAATCGCTACAATCCTCCACCTTTACCGATGGGGCAAACGGCCTGAAACCTTCGCGGTACTTTATTTTCAGGTTCAGCTTTTTCTGCATTTCGGGGTTGCGGGCATCGCCCAAAATGCTTCGGTTGCCAAGTGCCCTGGGGCCAAACTCCATCCGCCCCTGGAACCACCCCACCACCTTTCCTTCATTTATCAGCGCGGCCACATCATTAGCCATTTTTTCAAAATCGCTGTAACCGCTGTAAACCGCCTTGTACTTCCGTAAATCAAGTACCGTCTCATTATCCGAAAACTCCGGGCCCAGGTAGGCGCCCTGCAT
>DASZPC010000056.1:0-10035 GCA_035550455.1 Chitinophagales bacterium
TAACCATGCGTTGGCAGTCATCGAAGGAGCCTTGCACCTCGAGGGCGGTAATGTTTTGGCCCAGCGTGGTAAGTTGCAGTTCCTGTATATGGCTTACCTTACCGGAGGGGTAGAGGATGATAACCTCCACTCCTTCCACGCCCAAAAAACCATTGGCAACGGCACTGCCGGTATCGCCACTGGTGGCTACCAGTACGGTAATTTTGCGGTTATTGTTGCGCGAAAAATAACCAAGGCAGCGGCTCATAAACCGCGCGCCTACATCTTTAAAAGCAAGGGTGGGGCCGTGGTACAGTTCAAGGGAAAAAATATTATCGCTAACCGGCACCAGCGGAAAAGGGAAATTAACGGTGTGTTCGCAGATTTTAAGGAGGTCGTTGTCGGAGATGGTATTGCCTACATAGGGTTTAATAACCTGAAAGGCGAGTTCGGCACGTGAAAGGTTTTTGAAGGATTGCAGAAAGGAATCGGATAACGCAGGAATTGTTTCGGGAAAGTATAGCCCGCCATCGGGCGCCTGGCCAGCTATGGTGGCTTCGCGAAAGGTTACCGGTTCGGATTTTTTATTGGTACTATAGTAGCGCATGAGAGATAATTATTTTAATACAACACACCCCTGCTTGCCTATGGCAAGCAGGCCCCTCTCAAGAGGGGAAACTATCATTCCACTTTAACACCTTGGTTATTTAAGGTGGTTACATAAATATGAAAATCAACGCCTATTTTTTGGTAAATGCTGTGCATGGCGGTTTCAACGGCGCGGGCGGTGGGTTCATTTTTACTAAGCATAAACACCGAAGGGCCCGAACCGGATATGCCGCCGCCAAGCGCCCCGGCCTCTAGGCTGCGGGCTTTCATTTCGGCAAAGCCGGGAATGAGGATGCTGCGCACGGGTTCAATTAAGATGTCTTCTAACGAACGGCTAATTAAATCATAGTCGCCCTTCATAAACCCGGCTACCAACCCGGCAATATTGGCCCACTGGGTAATGGCATCTTTAAGCAGGATTTGCTTTTTGAGTATTTGGCGGGCATCGGAGGTCTTTACCTCAATTTGCGGGTGAATGGCGGTGACATATAAAGGGGGCGCATTTAGCGGAATAATATCCAGTGGGTTATTGCTGCGGATAAGCGTAACGCCGCCATAAATACAGGGGGCGATATTATCGGCATGGCGTGAACCGGAAGCTATTTGCTCGCCGCTCATGGCAATGCGTACCAGGTCGGGTTTGCTGAACCGGTTGCCCAGCAGGTGATTGGCCCCCACCACCACCCCGGCTGCACTGGCCGCACTACTGCCAATGCCGCTGCCGGGCATTATGGTTTTGGTGCTTTCAATTTCAAAGCCTATGGGTTCGGTTACTTCGTTAAGCATAGCCATAAGCGCACCTCCGAAAACATTTTTGGCAGGTTCGATAGGCAGGTTGTATTCGTCCTTATTAATAATGCGGATGGTTTTGCCGGGTATGAGGCGCATAACCAGTTTATCGCACGGTTCGGCAAGAGCCATGCCCAACACATCAAACCCGCAAACAATATTGGCTACGGTAGCAGGGGCATAAACGGTAACTGAATTCATAAGCAACTAAAACTTTAAACCCTTGCAGCACGGATAATATCGGCAAACACCCCCGAAGCAGTTACATCGGCCCCGGCCCCGGCCCCTTTAACCACCAGCGGCTGCTCGTCATAGCGACGGGTATAAAACAGCACCACGTTATCTTTACCGTAAAGATGGTAAAAGTCGTGCTCCTTATTAATATGCTGTAAACCTACCGACGCTTTACCCTCATTCAGGCGGGCCACAAATTTCAGTTTGCAATCCTTAGCAGCAGCATCGGTATATAGCTTTTTAAAATGGGCCTCGTGCTTTTCCAGTTCTTTATAAAAGTTGGCTACATCGCCCTTCATGCAGGGTGTGGGGAGGAAAACATCGTTGGCAATATCGTCCATCTCCATTTTATAACCTGCTTCGCGGGCAAGGATGAGTATTTTGCGCATTACATCAGTTCCGCCTAAATCAAGGCGCGGGTCGGGTTCGGTATAGCCCTCGTCCTGCGCTTGTTTTACCACAGTAGCAAAAGGTTTGGCGCCATCGTAGTTGTTGAACACAAAATTCAAAGTACCCGAAAGCACTGCTTCAATACGTTTTATTTCATCGCCACTGCGCAGCAAATCGTTCAGTGTACCTATTACCGGCAGGCCGGCGCCTACATTGGTTTCAAAAAGAAAAGAAGTATTGAATTCGCGCGCCAGTTGTTTAAGCTGCTCGTAGTTTTTGTATTCAGATGAACAGGCAATTTTGTTGCAGGCAATTACGGCCACGCTTTTAGGCAGTAGTTCGCGGTAAGTGGCGGCCACCTCGGCGCTGGCGGTATTATCAACAAACACCGAGTTGCGCAGGTTTTTTTGGCGGATAAAATCAACCAGCCCGTCTAATTTCATTTGCGGGGCATTGGCCAGGGCACTATCCCATGCGGAAAGGTCGAGGCCTTCCTCATTAATGGCGGCTTTTTTGCTGTTAGCAATAGCCACCACGCGAACCTGTAAACGCAGGTTTTGCTGAAGGTAGCTATACTGTTGTTTTAATTGTTGTAACAAGCGGCTGCCCACATTGCCTGCACCGGCAATAAAGAGGTTAAGCTGCTTGTAGGTGGTTTCAAAAAATTCTTCGTGCAGTACGTTAATGGCCTTTTTTACATCGGCTGAACCAATTACAGCCGAGATGTTTTTTTCAGATGAGCCTTGCGCAATAGCACGGATATTAACCCCGTTGCGGCCCAGCGCACCGAACATTCGTCCGCTAATGCCGGGGTGGTTTTTCATATTATCGCCTACTACGGCAATAATGGCCAGCCCGGTTTCAATACCCAGCGGCTCCAGTTTTTTAACCGAAAGCTCATGGTCAAATTCGGCATCTACCGCTTCTTTTGCCCGGGCGGCGTTGGCCTCATCAATAGCCACACAAATGGAATGCTCAGAAGAGCTTTGTGTAATAAGGATGACATTTATTTTTTCTTTGGAAAGGGCATCGAAAAGCCTTTTTGAAAAGCCCGGTATACCCACCATGCCACTGCCTTCAAGTAATAGCAATGAAATTTTACCCATGCTGGAAATACCACTGATAATTTTTGTGCTGCCGGTAACCTTGCGTTCCACTAAAGTGCCTTCATCTTGCGGGGCAAACGTGTTTTTTATTTTCAGCGGTATGCCGTTGCTCATTACCGGCTGTATAGTAGGCGGGTAAATAACCTTGGCGCCAAAATGCGAAAGCTCCATGGCCTCCTGGTACGATATATTAGGAACCACGCGGGCGTTTTGCACCAGGCGGGGGTCGGCGGTCATCATACCGCTAACATCCGTCCATATTTCGAGCATGGAGGCATTTACTGCGGCTGCAAAAATAGCGGCAGTGTAATCGCTGCCACCCCTTCCCAAAGTTGTGGTAACACCATTGGTATCGGCAGCAATAAACCCGGGTAAAACGTAAAGCGGTGAAGGGTTGGCGTTTACAAATTCGCCTATCTTTTTGTTGGTAGCCTCGAAGTTTACGGTGGCATTGGTATAATTGGAATTGGTTACAATTAAACGGCGACAGTCGCCCCAATGGTATGGCACTTCGAGGGTTTTAAACTTATAAGCCACTATAATGGAAGACATCAGCTCGCCATAGCTCACAATTTTATCAAGGGTGCGTGGCGAAAGCTCGCCCAGCATAAAAACACCTTCGCAAATAGCTTCCAGCTCGTTACACTGTTTTTTTACCTCGCTCAAAATAGCGCTTTGCTGTGCAACGGGAATCAGCTCCTTAACTGTTTGCAGGTGGCGGGCTTCAATGGCCTGTAGCTTTTCTTTAAACAGCTCATTAGCAGCCTCTGCCAGTTTACCACACTCAATAAGGGCATCGGTAGTGCCGCCCAGGGCCGAAACCACCAGCATTACCTTATCCTGTGCGCGGGCAAGGTTTACAATATCAACTACCTTATTAATATTAACTGCGTTGGCAACCGAGGTGCCGCCGAATTTCATTACCAGCATAAAATTAAATATAAAGCGCCCGGGTTTAAGTGGCCGGGTATAACAGGCGAATGAACACATTAATTAAAGAAGCCGTCTGCCCTGTTTTTCACATTAATGGCCCGGGGTGGGCTTTAGGCAGTACATTGATACACAAAAAGATGGGCGCATACCCGATTGGGGTAAAAAGGGAAAAGCAGGTTTAAGGGCAACACATAAAGGCAAAACTATATTCCAGAAGGTTAAAAAGCGGCAAAAACCGGCTATTTGAATAACAAAAGCGCAATTTTTTGTTACAAAGTGTAACTTTTTTTTGCCCAATTTAGTATATACCAAAGCTACATAGTGCTTTCTTTTTTTGAATCAATGGAGGAACCGAGGGATAAAATTTCAAGAAAGCGTTGATAAATAGATGTTGACTTTCAATATGTTACATAGTTTATTCTAAAAATTCATAAAACAGGCACAATAATTGTGCAGTTGAAAAGCCCATAAACACGTACGCCCATAAAAATTTGACAAAACGGAAAAACTGAATTAAATTTCACAACGTTGAGTTAGCGATTTTTTACACACCATGTGGATTTTTAAAAAACAGTTATCAAAAACTGATAGTTATGAAGAAAATTTTTACCTGTTTAACCGCGCTTTTACTGCTGGGTGGTTCTGTTTTTGCCCAATGCCCGACTACTACGGGATGTAACATTGGAACGGAAAGCAGCCCGGGCTCGGCTTCGACGCCGACGGTGGGGAGCGCAACATTTGTTACCCTGGGCCTGATAGGGCCGGGTGCTGTGTACACTTTCACAAACAGCAACTCCTCCATTATTGCCAACACTTACTTTGATTTCAACGTAAGTTCGGCCGGTAGCGGTTCAGGTGGCAAATTGTATGTAGCGGGCACTTGTACAAGCTCCAGCACCTATACTGGCTGGAGTTCGGGTACGGCCAGTGTGGTGGTAGGGGTGGACAGGCCTTCGGCGCTAGGTTGTGGCGCGGCGTTTGGTTCTACTACGGTACAATACCGGTATACCCAGCCTACCACGCCAAGTAGCTGGACCTCGGACCCGACTGCATTATGTGTTAGTGCCAGTGCGGTTACTTACTCATTCAGTGGTGCTTCAACCTACTCAACCTCCTATACATGGTCGGTTTCTACCACCAGCGGTACGGCGCCCACATTTCCAGCTTCTACAACAGCTCAATCAAACACTTTTACTTTTAATAACGCCTGGCAAGGCACTATTAGTGTTGTAGGATCTAATAATGGTAAAAACACCTCTTCGCCACTTACCACACCAACCATTACTGTTTCTGCCAATCCATCGGCAGCCACGATAACAAGCGCAGCGGCACAAGAGCAATGCGCCAATTCAACCTTTAGCATTTCAGCCACATCACCAGCCACCGGCACGGGGACATGGTCAATAGTAAGCGGCCCGGGTTCAATCACCTCGACCAGTTCTGCCAGCACGACGGTAACCGGCGTAACAGCGGGGAGCACCACCACCGTAAAATGGACCGTTCATAACGGGGTTTGTACGGATAATACAGCTACCTGTACCTTAACAAACGATGGAACAATTACTGTTCCGAGCTTAAATGCCGGCAGTACCAGTCCGGCGAGTGGTTCATCAGTATGTCCCACTTCAACTATTTCAGTTTATTTGAACGATGGCAGTGGCGGTACAGGAACTATTACAAATTATTACAGGTATAGTATAGATGGAGGAACCAACTGGTTGCCAGGCCTGAGTGGCCAATCATGGTCGGGTGGCGGAGGAACCAATTTTAACATAGTGCCAACAACCAGCGGTACTAATGAGGTAATTGTTCAAACAAAAAGAACATCATCTACTTCTGTTTGTACTACTAACTGGACCCCGGTTGCATCGTGGACTGTTTACACACCATCAACCACGCCGGGCGGTGCCGCAACTTCATCTAATAACTATTGTGCATCGGCTGCACCGGCCTCAATTAACCTTACCATTGGCAGCGGCACTGCCGGCAACGATGGCGCTGTGCTGAAATGGTATAGTGGTTCTTGTGGCGGCACTTATGTTGGCACAGGTACAGGTACCAGCGGAACCTTTACGCTAAGCGGCACAACCGGTGCTACAGCCGTGCCAACAACTACCACAACTTACTACGCAAGGTTTGAAGGCACCTGTTCTACTACAACTTGCTCGCCGGTAACTATTACTGTAAACCAGGGGCCTACCCCTACCGGCCCTTCTACTGCAACAGTAGTTGGCCCAACCAACCCGGCTTGTAGCGATAACCTTACCAGCCTTACCCTTAGTTCTTCGGGTGGAACTGTAGGTACCGGTGGCAATGCTTACTGGTATACCGATAATACCGGAACAAACCTGGTAGGTATTGGTTATCCGAGTGTTTCGGGTGTAACCAACCCCGGCACCACTACCAATTATTATGTGCGTTACGAAAGTACTTGCGGCAACAGTGCATTTGTGCCTGTAACCTACACGGTTCACAACGCGGTAGCTATTAATACTCAGCCAAGCGATGCTGCGGTATGTGAAACCGGCAACACCAGCTTTAGCGTGGCTGCAACCGGCGATATAACCAGCTACCGCTGGAGCTTAAGCACCGATGGCGGCAGCACTTACAGCAGCCTGAGCGATGGCGGTGTATATTCAGGAGCGTCAGCCTCGGCATTAAATATTACCGGCGCCACTACCGGCATGAGCGGCTATAAATATAAGGTTACCATAAACGGTACCTCGCCTTGTGGCAGCAAAACTTCGAATGCTGTAACACTTACCGTGGTTCCGAACGTTACCAGCTACGGTTCGGTATCGGGTACCAGCCAAACACTTTGCTCTAACACCACCCCAACCGGTGAACCATTTAGTGTATCCGGGGCAAGCGGTGGCAACGGGTTTACTTATACCTGGTATTCATATAACGGCCTTACAAGTGCCCCTACAGGAGCTGCTATACCCGGCACCTGGACCCTGGTTACAGGGCCTAACGGAACAAGCAGTTTCTCGCCCGGCGGCACACCAAACAATATTACTTATGCTTGTTATGTAACTCCTACAGGGTCGCCAAGCTGCGGCACTGCACAGTGGGCTTCGGGGCAGATACAAATTACCAACCTGTCAACCGGCCCTCAGGCGCAGGCTACAGGTACAGGCACGGTTTGTACCGGTGGCACACTTAACCTGTTAGGCAGTGTTACCCCATCTATTAGTGCCACTTATGCTTGGTATACATCAAACAATGGCGTAACCTGGAGTGGTTCGCCAGTAGCTACTACTCAAAACTATACACCAACCTCGGCTGGTATAGGCAACGTTTATTACGAAGTGGTAGCTACATTCAGCGGCACAGGTTGTACCCCTTCAACATCTTCGCCTGTAACTATGACTACCGTAGCTCAGCCTACTGTAACTACTGAGCCTGGTCAGTTGCTGTTCTGCACCGGCGGTGCCGGTGGCCTTTCGGTTGGTATTAGCACTTCGCCTACACCAACTTATGCATGGAATTACTCTCTAGACCTTAGCAGCTGGAGCGGTGTTACCGATGGTACACCAACCGGTGTTACATATGGCAGTACTCAAAGCACTTCAACACTTAGCCTTAGTGCATCGGGTACAGCAACCCCCGGCGACTATTTCTATAAATGCGATATTTCGTTTGCCGCTAACACAGCTTGTTCAGCCATCTCAACCAGCCCAAGCGGCAGCGATGGTTATGTAAAACTTGGTGGCCAACCAAACATAGTAGGCCAGCCTTCGGATATTTCGATATGCCAGGGCCTTGCCAACAACATTGCCGTAGCTGCAACCGGCGGAACCATTTTAACTTACGAATGGCAATACTCGCCTGATGGCGGCACTACCTGGAACGATGTAGCAGATGGTACGCCTACCGGTATTACATACAGCGGTGCAAGCACCAACCAGCTTAGCCTTACTGCCAGCCTTAGCAGTACGCCGGGTACTTATAAGTACCACTGTATTGTAGGTTCGAGCCAAACAACCGGCGGCGGTAACTGTAGCTCAACAACCAGTAGCTATGCTAATGTTACTATTTCAAGGCAGCCAGCTTTAACCAGCGCCACTTCTGCTTCAATATGCAGCGGTTCAACATTTAACTATACCGCTACCAGCGCTACCGACCCAAGCACCACTTATACCTGGAGCCGTGCTTCGGTGGCTGGTATATTGCCATCAACAGGCAGCGGTTCTACCGCAGCTATCAGCGAAACACTGAGCAATAGCAACAGTTCGGCAGCGGTAGCTAACTATGTAATTGATATGGATGCAGCAGGTTGCACCAACGAGCAAACCGTAGCGGTAACTGTTAATACCCTGCCAGCTATTACAAGCGTTACAGCAACCAATAACCCTGTTTGCGGTGGCAGCACTACTCAGATTACGGCTAATGGTGTGGGTGGCACCGGTACCAGCTTAGTATGGTATACCGGCCCTAACGCTACCGGCCAAAACCTGGGCAGCAGCAACCCGCTTACCGTAGGTGGTAATCAAACATACTATGCACACGTTGCCGGTACTTGTTCACCGGCAGTTGAGTCAAGCATTAACATTACGCTTGATAACACAGCACCAAGCATTACAGCACCAGGCAATATTTCGGTTTACAACTCGCCAAACAACAATGGTAATTCTGCCGAAGTATTTGGTGCGCCAGGGGTAACTGACAACTGTACCGGTGAAGCTTCGGGCGATGTAAATGTATTGCCTGTAACAAGCAACCTGAAAGCATGGGTTAAGGCCGGCGCTGGTGTGGTTACCGATGGTAATGGTAACGTAGCCGAATGGCGCGACCTGAGCGGTAACGGTAACAACTTTACACAAACCACTTATGCAAGCCGTCCGACCAAAACAAGTTCTTCTACTTCGTTTAACGGCCAACCGGCTATCGTATTTACTTCTTCAGAATACTTAACCAACCTTACCAATATTGATGGTGGCGCAACTGCCAATTACACTGTATTTGTGGTTAGCCGCCTGAACGGTGGTACTAATGCAAGGCTGATAGGTTCAGCTACCAACAATAACTGGGCGCTTGGTTACCTGAATGGTTACAAAGACCAATTAGAGGCTGGTGGCAGCGCTATAAACGCGGGTACTCCTGCAGCTGATGCTTCTGCCCATTTGTATGAAGTAACCAGTAACGGTACTACTGCCAACCAGACAATACTATATGGTAATGGCAATTTGATTGCAAGCGGTACCGGTTCGTCAGTAAACGGCCCAGGCAAGCTTGAGTTGAATGGTTACGGCAACGGTGCTGGTGAAATGAGCGATGGCGAAGTAGCCGAAGTGATTTACTATAACACGGTACTTACCCAGGCACAGCGCCAGTTAGTTGAAGGCTACCTTGCTTACAAGTATAACCTGCAAGTGCCACTGGCTTCAATGCAGGCCTTCCAGACCTATACTCCGGGCTCGAGTACAACAGTTAACTTTATCGCATCCGACCAATCGGGTAATATTTCGTCAACTACAGCTTCGGCTTCCGGCAGCACCTATCCGGGCCCTTCCGTTACACCTTCAACAACAACACCATGTTTAAGCTCGGATGTTACGTTAAGTGTAGCCGGTATGGCTCCATCTGGCCAAAAGGCTGTGTGCGGTAGCAGCGACTACCTTACTCCTTCATCAAGTATTGCAGTAGGCAGCAACTGGACAATTGCAGCATGGTTTAACTACCCGCTGCCTTCATCGACCAGCGGTGGATACAACACTCTTGTTAAAGGCACAAACAACGATAACCACATCACCGTTCAACAGTCAGGTTCTAACTACTACCTGGGTGTTTACCAAAGCACCGGTAGCGCATTCCACTCATCAGGCTTCGATATGTCGCAGCTTTCTTCGGGATGGCACTACCTGGCAGCAACCGGTAACGGCGGTAATACCTATTTCTATATTGATGGGGTATTGGTTGGCAAGGCCGATTACCAGGCCACATCAAACATAAATGCCTTTGGTAACATACCAGGAGGCGGCCAACAGTTTGG
>DASZPC010000057.1:0-6945 GCA_035550455.1 Chitinophagales bacterium
GTTAAACATATAAATTTTGTTCTCCTGCCCGCCCGCCACATATACCACACTATTATCGGGCGCAACAGCCAGGCCCATAAACACAGAGGCAAGTATGCCCCGGTTGGTTTCGGCGCCCGGTGGTATTTGCTGCACTTCGGGGCTATCTCTGTTCAGGTTGCGGATGATAGAAATAGAAAGCGGCGAGGTGCCCGAGTTGGCGGTAATGGCAATATTTCCATCGGGGCTTAGGGTTAAACCATACGGATGTGGCGCTACTTTTATTTGTTTGCCGGTGGGGGTTAACAATTTGCCGTTGGGTAAAACGGTAATCCCCTTTTTATCAATATGTGTGTAATTATTGGCTGCCGGGGCAGAAATTACATAATGTGTTGCTTTATGTGGTTGCTGGTTGCAGGCAGTAAGCAACGCTGTCAGTAAAAGACAAAAGGGGCGGTAAATGTTTTTCATGTTGTGAAGGTAAGAAGGCTGTTTTAAGCAGGAGTTAAATTTTAGGATGTGTTATTAATGCAGGTAACTTGCTGTGTAGCAGCTATTTTGACTTATCGCCCAATTGCATTAAAATTGTGGCGGTTTAATGCTTCAAAAAAGGGTTGATTATGAAGCATATTTTTTTATACAATAACAAAGTATATGTTACGTAGAGCGCTTGTTTTAGGTGGAGGTGGTTTTATTGGCAATCATTTAGTTAACCGTTTAAAAGCAGAAAACTATTGGGTACGTGCAGTTGATCTGAAATATCCAGACTTTTCTGAATCATCGGCTGATGACTTTGTAATTGGCGATTTGCGTGACCCCCGAGTAGTGGCTTCTATTATAAAATCGCCGGCCCAAAAATCGGCTGATGATAAGCAGGAATCATTTGATGAAGTATATCAACTTGCAGCCGATATGGGTGGAGCGGGTTATATATTCAGCGGTTGCAATGATGCTAACGTAATGCATAATTCGGCCATGATTAATCTGAACGTGGCGTATGAAGCTTCAAATTATGGTGTAAAGAAGGTGTTTTATTCTTCTTCGGCCTGTATGTACCCCGCCTATAACCAGGAAGACCCCGATAACCCAAAGTGCTCGGAAGAATCGGCTTACCCGGCAAACCCCGATAGTGAATATGGTTGGGAAAAGCTATTTAGTGAGCGGCTTTTTTTGGCCTTTAACCGCAATTTTGGTTTAAATGTAAGGGTAGCGCGTTTCCATAATATTTTTGGCCCAATGGGCACGTGGCGTGGCGGTAAAGAAAAAGCGCCTGCTGCTTTGTGCCGTAAAGTGATTGAGTGCCCCGATAACTCGGCTATTGAAGTATGGGGCGATGGCCTGCAAACAAGGTCGTTTTTATACATTGATGAATGTTTAGAGGGGGTACGCCGGTTGATGGATTCGGACTTTGCAGGGCCGGTAAATATTGGCTCGGAAGAAATGCTTTCGATTAACGATTTTGCCAAAATGATTATAGGTATTTCGGGCAAAAACGTAACTATAAAAAATGTTCCGGGTTTTACAGGCGTGCGTGGCCGTAATTCAGATAACAACCTTATCAGAGAAAAATTAGGTTGGGCGCCAGGTATGCCATTGAAAGAAGGCATGGAGCGTACTTATAAATGGATTGAAGGACAGGTACTGGCTGAAAAAGCTGTAAAAGAACCGGCATAGCCTTTGTGCTTTTGTCTGCACCCCTGAAAGTTTAATTATGAAAGTGCTGAAGGCAGCTATTGTTATTCCGGTGTATAAAAAAATAGTGGATGATGCAGAGGAGCGCTCCTTACAGCAATGCCTGAAAGTATTAAAAAACCATCCTGTTTTTTTTGCTTGTGCCCGCAGCCTTGACACTGCTTATTATCGCGAACTTTGCGAAAAGAGCAACCACAATAGTTTTTCGTTCATAACATTTGATGATTATTATTTTCAGTCGATACCCGGATATTGCCGCCTGTTGCTGATTGATAGGTTTTACCGGGCATTTAAGCAGTATGATTATATGCTTTTGTACCAACCCGATGCATGGGTTTTTAGAGATGAGTTGATGGAATGGTGCAACAAAGGGTTTGATTATGTAGGGGCGCCCTGGTTTATAGGGCAAGATAAAAGCACGCCAGAATCGGGGTTTATGGAATACAGTGGCAATGGCGGGTTTTCGTTACGTAAAATAAGTTCCTTCCGCAAGGTTATACATACCTACAAAATTATAAAGCCCCCTGCCGAAATATGGAAGGAATATGCCAGTATGGGTTTTTTAAAACGGCTTATACGGTTACCCCTTATAGTAATGCGTATGCTGGGTTGGAAAAATAATTCTATTTATGCCCGTAATATTTACCCTCTGAATGAAGATAACTATTGGGCTGTTTTAGCGCACAAGGTGAGGCCTGCGTTTAAAGCAGCAAAGGCTGAAGAAGCTATTTCCTTCGCTTTTGAACACCACCCGGCCAAAATGCTTGAGTTAAACCATAACCGGTTGCCGTTTGGTTGCCATGCATGGCTTAAGCTTGACTATGATTTCTGGAAACCATATTTAATAAGCAGTGAATGAGCCCGGAGGGAAAAAATTTACCTAAAGTATCGGTAATAACACCGACTTGGAATTCGGCTAAAACGCTTGATAAATGTATTGAAAGCGTGGCCCGCCAAACCTATAAGCATGTTGAACACCTTATTGTTGACGGGGTATCAACAGATAATACCGTATCACTGGCGCAATCGTACCAGTTAAAGTATAAGCACCTCATAGTGCAATCGGCCCCGGATGAAGGCATCTTTGATGCTATGAATAAGGGTATAGATGCCTCTACCGGGCAGTGGCTTATATTTTTGGGCGGCGATGACGAACTGGCTGATGAAAATGTATTGTTAGATATTTTTGAAAAAGACGACACTGCCGCTTACCAGGTTATTTATGGAAATGTAGAGTTAAAAAATAAAGGAACTAAGCTAGCTGTTGAGTTTAATTCTGACCTTTTGGGCAGGTTTAATATTGGCCACCAAGCTATTTTATACAGGCGTGAAGTATTTGATATTTTGGGAAAGTACAATTTAAAATACCCTGATTTTGCCGATTATGCTTTTAATATTTTATGGTACGACGACCCTCGTATAAAACATAAATATGTACCCAATATCATATCGGTTTATAATGAATTGGGAAACAGCTCTTATTCATTTGATAAACCCTTCTATCGCGATAAACTGAAACTGCTGTTAAAGCATATAAAGTTTTCTAACCCGAAAGCCTTTACTGATGCTGCCCGTTATACTATATACGATCAGTTACGCGGACGGGACATAAGCGGCGCCCTGAAAAACCTGTTTATACTTTTCAGGCACCTGCCCCCGGGTTTTAATAAAACATTATTCTTAAAGGAGTTTGCCGCCCTGGCGCTAGGCAGGGGGTAGGCTTTTGAACCTGTTTACCGATAAGTAGTGGGGTTCATTCAGAAAAAAACTTAAAATTGCCTTTCACTGGTTAAACTTTGGGATGCCTTGAATATCGAAAATGAACTGGCACCGTTTTTGACTTATCGGATGCAAATAATACAGACCATTATGAAAAAGGCCATTCTTTTTATTGCTGTCATTTCGATGATGGCTTCGTGCAAAAACCTGGTACCCTATACTGATGCTATGAAGAATAATCATGGCTGGAGCGATGACCAGGTGAAATCAATTCAGTTTTATCTTTCGCATGATGTTATACTGCAGCGGGAACTTACCAAAGGTACCAGCGAAATTGTGCAGGGTAAAATAAAAATTGTGGATGGCAAGCGGGTAGATGAAATACTGATTAAAGCAGGTACGCCGGGTGTGGTTACCTCTATACCTAAAGAGGATAAACTATTGGTGAGTTTTGAGGTGGGCGATGACCACTATCTTAGCTTTGGTGTAAACCCCAATATTGGCCAAAAATATGTGTTGCTTGCCAGCGAATGGAGGAACGGACTGGGGCAGGTGCATTATGGCACCGATGAATATTATACCGACCCCGACAGCAAATATGCTTACCTGATGGTTGACCTTAGAAAGATTGACAAAATGAGCCTGAACCAGCATGTGGCCAAAGGGCGAAAGGTGCAATAACCCTGCAAGGATGGCTTATGCTATCCGGTTTTATGCTAATAAGATATAAAATGAAGGCTTTTTAACCATGCCCCTGGTGGTTTTTGTATCTTATCATCCAACTTTGCAGTGTATTTTCTTTTATGAAGCCCTTAAACTGGTGTGCATTTGCCGTTATCATATTTTCGTTTACCTCGTGTGTTCAAAAGCACCAGTGTAAGTCGCACCTGCGTATAAAAACGGTTTATAATGCCCTGGAAGGATATACCTCCAGTTATGCTTACAGCAATGACGGGTTACTTACCACTATTACCACATCGAAAGGCGGAAAAACAACCATACAATACAGCGATGGCGCCGTACACGGGCGAATGGTTGATAAGGACGGGCGCCTGCTTAGCCGGTGGATTTGTTTTTTAAATAAGCGGGGCCTGGTAGACAGCCTTGTAAAAAGCGATTCGGTACAGGTAGTATCAACCAAGCGGTTTGTTTATGATGATAAAGGTTTTGCCGTACAAGAGCGAAATTATTTGCCGCATGGGGAATATACCATTACCCACAAGGTGATAAATGATGGTAATGTGGCATCGTTTACAGTTATGCATGTTGGCCCTTATGCCACCAGGGTAAACTATAATTCCAAAACACATAAAAATGACACACTTTCTATAAACGCAGTGGAAGTGGAATACGAGGTTTACAATGACTATTTCCCGGATAAAGTAAAAACCACTTCGTACGAAAACTATGGTTCGGCTGAATTTGGGGAGGGGGCGAAAAATGTGGAAAGGAAAACGGTTCAGTTATCATCTCAGGGCGACACACTTGATGTAAGTTACTTCAGGTACGAATTTGATAAGATGGGCAGGGTGGGCCTTTGCGTAACCAGGAACCAATCGGGAGACCTTACTGACAGCAGTTACTTTACCTATTATTAATGACCAGCGCGGGTTTTGCCCCTTGTTTTTGTTACATTCGCGGGTATGCGCTCTTATGCGGGGCTTTTAAAATTCAACCCATGTTTAGATTGATTGTTGCCTTTGCTTTTGTAAATTTATTGGCAATGGAAACCGTTTCAGCACAAAGAGGCCAGTGGTTATACGAAGGGCCACCTGTATTTCATGGTGCTAAAGCGATAGGAAATTACCCGAATACTGAATTTGTATTTACAGTTCCCGCAACGGGGCAACGGCCAATTAGTTTTAGCGCACAGGGCCTGCCACAGGGGCTTAGTATAGATGCCGCAACCGGTATTATAAGAGGCGTTACCAAAGAGGCAGGAGAATACAAGGTTACAGTAACCGCCGCTAATGCAATCGGCAAAGCCACAGAGGAAATAAAGATTAAAGTGGGCGATAAGCTTTGCCTAACGCCTGCCATGGGCTGGAACAGCTGGAATGTGTTTACCAAAAATATTGATGAGAAAATGCTGATGGAAATGGCCGATGCCATGGTTAGCAACGGTATGCGCGATGTAGGCTACCAGTATATTAATATTGATGATTTTTGGCATGCCGATTCGCGCGATAAGGATGGCAACCCGGTGGCCGATGCGAAGAAATTTCCGCATGGTATTAAATATGTGGCCGACTACATTCACTCAAAAGGTTTAAAACTGGGTATTTATTCATGTGCCGGTAATATGACCTGCGGGCGCAGGTTTGGCGGTTACAGCTACGAGGATATTGATGCAAAGGCCTATGCCGCCTGGGGTGTTGATTTATTAAAGTACGATTATTGCTATGCACCGGCTTCGCGCAAAGCGGCCATTGCACGCTATACCGCTATGGGTAATGCTTTGAAAAAATCGGGGCGCTCAATTGTTTTTAGTATTTGCGAATGGGGGTTGCGCAAGCCCTGGCTTTGGGCTGAACAGGCCGGCGGCAATTACTGGCGTACTACACCCGATATAATGGATGCGTGGAGTTTCCCGAGTGTGTTTGTGTACAGCATGAAATCTATTTTAAACCGGGAAGAAAAATTATGGAAGTATGCCGGGCCGGGACATTTTAACGACCCCGATATGCTAACGGTGGGCAATTATGGCAAAGGCAATGCTACATCGGGTGGAGGGCTTTATAAGGGTATGACTGATACCGAATACGAAACACACTTTAGCCTGTGGTGCATGTTTGCCGCACCTTTGCTTTCAAGTTGCGATTTGCGCAGCATGAATGATGTAACGTATAATATTTTGACTAATGCGGAAATACTTGGTATAAACCAGGATGAACTTGGCGAACAGGCAAGGCCGGTTTATAAATTAGATGGTGTGCGTGTTTATGTAAAGCATTTGGCCGATGGATCGGTAGCTGTAGCGATATTTAATGCCAGTAAAAAGCAAAGGAAGTTTACCCTTAAACCGGCTATGGTGGATGCCGATGCTTCATTTCATGTGCGCGATGTATGGGAACATGCTGATAAAGGGGTGTTAAAAGATTTGCCTGCGCTGCCATTAAAAGCGCATGGAACCGTGGTTTTAAAATTGAGCAGGTAATTTATTTTGAAACAGCAGCACTGCTTATGAATAAATATTTACGGCTAATAGGTTTGTATATGGTAATGGTGGTTGTACTACTATCCTGTAAAAAGGAGCATGGCAACAGCATTGCAGGCCATTGGGTAAAAAGCCCGGTTTCGCCGGGAGGGCAGGTTAATTTAGATATTCCTGATGGCAGCCATTTTCAACTGGGCTATACTGTAGGTATAGTTTATTACGAAACAGTAAGCGGCACTTATACAAGTAATGGCAGCCAGGTTGCGTTTACCAATCTAAGCGGGCCTTCGCCTTACTGTGCCGGTTTGCCCGGTACTTATACCTACACTGTAAGCGATAACCGGTTGGTATTAACTGTAGTTGATGACAGTTGTATTGACACCTCGGGGGCCAAAAGG
>DASZPC010000058.1:0-1608 GCA_035550455.1 Chitinophagales bacterium
CAAAAATTGGCGCGTTTCTGTAACTTCGTTTAACATGCTAAGGGAAAATCCATTCTTTAGCTTTTTACGCCGGGTTAATATTCTACTCCGGTAATAGAAAACGGGGTCATGAGTTCATCTGCTTTTATAAAACGCTTTTTAATAAACACTACCATAGTAGCAGCATTGCTTTTGCTATTAGGTAAATGTTTTGGCTTTTACTATGGCTGGGTTGATGATGTTTTATTTGAGCAGGCCATCAGGGGTGTTTTTACCGCGCAGCCTATTCCTGATTTTTTTGTGGTATTCCGCCTTTACTGGCAATTACTGGTTATCCTTTACCAGAAAATACCCGGACACTCATGGTATGGCATCATATTACTCGCCTTTCAGGCAATAAACTGCATTGTTATTTTCTGTTTCGCCGATGGGCTGCTTAACAGATATGCTTTCTTCGAAAAACTACTGGCAAAGTTGTTGTTTGGCAGTGCTTTTTTGCTCAACCCTTTAATTGAAATTACGTTTACCGAGGTGGCATTAATAGCAGTGGCCGGAGGGGTTTTGTTATTATTTGTGTCAGATAACCGGGCTGCTAAAACCATAGCATGGCTGGCTATTTTAAACGGTTTGTTGATACGGTTCGATGCTGCCCTGGCGGTACCGGCAGTGCTGGCTATGTGCCTGCCCATGTATTACAACAGGCCCGGAAAAATTAAAACCATATCTGCCCTAGTCATATTTTTTGCCCTATGTTTTGTAACCGATAAAGTTGTCGAACCCTTTATTTCCATACCACAAAGAAACCAGGATGTGGAAATAGATAATGTGGTTAAAAATCTATCGCTCCTTAATGGAGGCAATATCAATGCTGCTAACCTTTCTTCATTCAGCAAGCTTGAACAATTAAAGATCAATGAAATTTCCCTGTACTTCATCACCTTTGAAACACTTCCGCAACAGCCCACCTTAAATAAAATAACCAATAACTGTCTTTTTTGCCGTGGCAGGTTAAATGCGTTGTCGTGGAAACTAAAAATCAACTACTTCCGGCTATTCCACTCTTATCCATTACAATACAAATACCTGCATAACCCGGGATTTCACATTTGCCTTTTCTTTCTTCAATTCATTATACTTCTTCTGTTCTCCGGCAAAGGCCCCACAAGGCGGGCCATGCTATATGCCGGGTTTTTATTTGTAATGCTGTTTGCTTTAACTGCTCTATTATATAAAATGGAAGACCGGATATTTTACCCTTGTTGGCTGCTGTTTTATAGTTTAAGCTTATGGGCTGTACAAAATAAAAATGGCAATACCAGTTTTTTTAAGCCCATTGTTTATAGCCTTTTTATACCCGCCCTGTTTGGACTTGCAGCCGAATTTAATTTTTACAATAGTTTGAAAACCGAAATGCGGGAAAAAGCGGATGTTATAAACGAGTTGAACACAGAATATAGAAGCAAATATTTTTATGTAGACTTACCCGCCATGACCTGTATTAACCAGGAATTGCTATACGAGGTTAACCTTTCGCCCGATGTAAAGCCACTGGCTTATGGCGATTTTTGGTACAGTTTGTTTAACTCGCACCGAGAATACCTCAAAAATTTAACCGGTGGTGAAGACCTT
>DASZPC010000059.1:0-13125 GCA_035550455.1 Chitinophagales bacterium
ACCGTTATTACCCGCTTTACCTCAGTTTTATTAACGACCAGCACTTATACGATTCCAATAAAAAGCTGAAGGCCTCGGCATTTATCGTTTTTGTAGGCCTCGAAATACCAGTGGGCCATTTTGCCATCAGCCTCGAGGCCGGGCCCAATGTGTATAAGCCTGCCTATCATGCCTTTTATAACTATTATGAAAAAAGCACCGAGTTTAATTACTATACCAAGCAGTTTATAGCTGCCCGTTTTGGCGCCAATTATTACATATTCGACCCCTACACCCATTTGCGCAACAATGTTTTTATAGGGGCGTATGTAAGTGCCAATTCAGGCCAGGCCGAGTTTCTTGAAATGAATGTGGGCTATATTTTCTAAACATTTAAAGGGGCTTGCTGTTTTATTTTTACTTTTGGCCCTGTAAGAGCTAGGGATTTTCGTGGGCGCCCCTGAAATGTTTCTCCCCTCTCACAAATTTTACCATCTTAAAAATTTAGTGTTTATGAAAGCTACTGCCAATACTGTTGTAAAAATTACGTACGAACTACGCACCGAACCCAACGGGCAGGTAATGGATGCCGCTGATACTGCCAACCCGTTTGCCTTCCTTTTTGGCCATAATAATGTGCTCGATAAATTTGAAAAAAACCTCGAAGGCCTTATTGCCGGTAACCAGTTTTCTTTTACCCTTACCCCGCAGGAAGGCTACGGTGAATACGACGACCAGGCCGTTATACAACTCGATAAAAGCGTTTTTGTGGTGGATGGCGTTTTGCAGGAAGACATGCTTTTTATAGGCAACCTGGTACCGCTGCAAGACCAAAACGGCAACCCTTTTCAGGGCCGTATTGTAAGCATTGGCGATGATAAAGTTACCATCGATCTCAACCACCCCTTTGCCGGTAAAACACTTTACTTTAGTGGCAATGTGGTAGAAGTGCGCGAGGCTAACCCGGTTGAAATTGAGCATGGCCACGTGCACGAGCATGGCGACCACCACCATTAATAACAGCCGTACTTAGTACGAAACCACTTTAAAGTTTTTCAGCTTCCGCATTTGCCCGCGGATTATTTTCTGCGTTTCCGAATCGTCCTCATCGGCTTTAATTACTTCGCGCAGGTTAGCGGCGGTAGCCTCGGTTAGTTCGGGGTTAAAGTAGCCAAAGCCTTTGTACGAGTTGTTCTCAACCCAAATAGCCGAAAGTTCATCGGGGTGTATGCCCGGCCCCACCAAAAAGAAGTTTGAGTGCTTATATAAATACTTTCTGGCCGATTTTTCCAGGTTCGTATTGTAGCTTTTTTGTGTTTTGGCGTCAATGCCCTTCTCTTTCATCTTGGCGCGTACGGCAAACCAGGCATGAAGGTTGTTTTCCTTTATTATCCTCGCCAGTATTTTATTGGCCACCGCCTTCGATGTAAACTTCATTATCATATTGCCATTGGGCCAGTCTATGGGGTGTATTTTCAACTGGCTAAAGCCGTTTTCATCCTTATCAATAAAAATACCGTGTGTAAATACCTGCACCCTGGGTTTTTTGTTGAATTCCGGTGCATGTTTTTTCAATTCACGATAGGCAATCAGCCTGGCAATCAGTTCATTGCCCGAAAGTTCATAATCAATAGCGCGTATCAGTTCTGTCATCCTCCGCCTTTCGGGGCTGTCCACCGGTTTCGAAAACTCGTTTATTACCTTCTTTCTTATGTTCTTTGCGCCCTCTACATACAATACTTTGCCTACCTCGTCTTTGTAATAAAACACCCCGGCATCTTCGGGTAGCTTTTCTATTTCCGCCTTCGAAAGATAAGGGGGCAGCAGGTCAAGGTCAATGCCATGGTTTAACTCTATTTCAATGTATTTACTTACCTGTGGTTTTGTAAGTATCATGGCCAGCAGTTTCACCGTGGCCTCGGCATCGCCAAAGGCGCGGTGCCGGTCTAAAATTTCAATACCCAGGCTATCGCAAATATTGCCCAGGCTGTACGAGTTAAACCCCGGCAGCACCTTGCGGGCCAGGTTTACGGTATCTATTTGCCGCCGGTTAAAATCTATGCCCAGCCGCTTAAACTCCTGCCGCAACATGCCAAAGTCGAATTTTACATTATGTGCTACAAAAATATTCTCGTGGGTTAGCTCTAATATCCGTTGGTGTACTTCCTCAAAAGTAGGGGCATCCTGCACCATTTCCTGGCTTATGCCGGTTAGCTTGGTTACATAAGGGTCAATTGGCCGTTTGGGGTTTAGCAGCGTGGCAAAAGTATCGGTTATCTTCTCGCCGTCATACACAAATACGGCAATTTCTATCACCCTGTCCGTTGACGGACTGCCCCCGGTTGTTTCCACATCTATGACGGCATACATTGGCGTGAAAATAGTTATTTGCCGAAAACATTTTTTATAATCGTAGCACCAAAACGCTTTATTTTTAAATAATAGTGAAAAACCTAATAACATGCCTTGCCATTATGGCTTTTTGTTGCACCGCAATGCGTGTTTCCGGGCAAATTATACCCGAAGATACCACCACTACCCCCCCATTTTTCGCGGCAAAGCGCTTTAACAGCAAATGCTATGTGGGGTTCGACGCCCAGGCCGGGCAAATTTTAAAAACCAAAGCCGCCATGAACCTCGGCCTTAGCCTTAACTGGGTTATTAACCACAAATACGTAGTTACGGCTAAATACAGCGGCATTACCACCCCGGTTAACGTGCAAAGTATAGTGGCCCCTAACGATAACCTCCGTGTGGTAAAACTTAACAGCCAGTTTGCAGGCCTCGGGTTCAGCTACATCCTGTTTAACAGCAAGCGCTTTTCCTTTCAGCCCGAACTATGTGCGGGTTGGGGCGGCATTAAGTATAAATACATTAACACCACATACCGTAAAGATTTTGGCAGCATTATACCCGCTGTTTACGGCGTTTACAATGCCACCAAATATTTCAGGCTGGGCCTGGGGCTCAATTACCGCGTGGCTATCGGCTCCTCACTCAATGGCTTAAGCAGTGCCGATATCAGCGGCGTAAGCGGCATCGTGTTTATCCGCGTGGGCACTTTTTAATAGCCTATTTCTTCAGGCTATCGCGTATTTCCATCAGCAATTTATCGGTACTGCTGGGTTCAGCGGGGGCTGGTGCGGCTACAGGCTCTTCTTTCTTCATTTTGTTCATCAGCTTCACCACCATAAATATGGCCAGCGCCACTATTAAAAAGTCCAGCACCGTGCCTGCAAAATCCCCTATTTTAATGTGCGGGCCTATCTCAATACTGCGCCAGTCGCCACCGGGTATCAGCGGGTTTACCAGGGGCATTACTATATCGCCTACCAGGGCGGTTACTATTTTGCCAAATGCGCCGCCTATTACAATACCTACGGCCATATCCATTACATTGCCTTTCATGGCAAATTCTTTAAACTCCTGTACTAAGCCCATAATTGCTTGGTTTTAACGGTTAAACGAATAATAACAAAGCTAATAAAACCGCAAATCAAAGCGGCAGCATTTATAACAACCCGTGTAGAGACGCTAAAAAAATTTTGATAATCAGCAATTTATCTATTTTTTATCGTTTATGTTATTGATAATCAGTTTATTAGATAATAATCTAGGGTTGAAAAACCGTCTAAATCGCTCTATTTTTTCTATTTTTCCTACGCAACTAATTCATTTTCAGCATCTTATCTACTTTAGACACAAAAGTAGATAATCCCTTGTTTTCCAATTAGTTAGGCTTTTTGCCTGTACCATCCCTATGGAAGGGGGAAAACCCTCTTTTTGCCGCTTTTGTCGGCTTTATATAGGCAGGGGCCATATTCCGGCACATGGCGTCCGGGGTGTATTGGCGCCCTTATCTTAACAATATTTCAAATAACGTACCCTTTCAGGCAATTGTCAAATCTAAGCATTGGCCGCCCTGTTTTATGTATAATAACAAATGTGTAATTACACATAAATTGTGAATTTACCCGCCGCCCCCCATTCCCCCCTCTCTAAAATTTAGAGAGGGGCAGTTCCGGTTATTACCGCAACGGGGTGAGTTCATATATTTCCCCCACGGTTGGTGTTAATCCACTCGCGCCAGTGGGTAGCGGCACTCCCTTTAGGGAGAAATTTCGATGGAACAAAGTGTAGTCGAAATGGAGGGCGGCGCGGGCCGGTTTGGTGGTGGAGTATTTAAAAACTCTCCTCCTAAATTTTAGGAGGAGTGGATGCCGGTGCTTCGCACCGGCAGACGAGGTGGTTTGTATTTTGCTTCCATTCTGCAAATCCAGGTTCAAACAATTGCATTAGGCCTCCCCTTTAGGTATCATATCCTGACCGAAGAGTCAGGAGAAGGCCAGCCTGCCGCAGGCAGTTTTGGTGGGCTTGTATTCCCCCTTCTTTACTTTGTAGAGAAGGGGGTAGGGGGGATGAGTCTGCTATTAGTTTTTACTATCTTTATATTACTTTAAGCCACTATGAAACAACTCGCCTTTATTGTCTTTCTCCTCACCACCCTGGGTTCCTCCGCCCAGAAGTATGATTACCGGTGGATAATGGGCTTTAGGCAATTAGGCAATTTTAATATTTTATTTACCGACACAAGCGCAGACACAATTAGTACCGGATGGGAAGCCGATATGCTGAATAGCCAAACAACGGTTTCAGATAGTACTGGTAATTTATTATTTTATAGCAATGGGGCTCATGTATATAACCGACTTGATAGTATTATGCTGAATGGAGATAGCATTAACTATGGTCTTTGGTGGGATCAAGACGTTGGAGCAGATGATGGGGGGGGATACTACTGGTTAGAAGATATTGTAGGGTTACCAACAGATTTACCCAATATCTGGAATGTAATTCATTGCTATGTTGAGTTTAACACTAACTCTGACTTGTTATTATATCCATGGCGAATAGATGAAACGCGAGTAGACATGAATGGCGATTCGGGACTGGGAGAAGTTGTATTTAAAAATAAAACAATAATACAAGATACATTAGGCAGTTATGTTACTGCATGTAAACATGCCAATGGCAGAGACTGGTGGGTATTGGCCAGTAAAACATCCACTAATTGTTTATATGAATTACTCATTCAACCCGACACAGTTATACAGTATCCGATGCAGTGCTTAGGAAGCATGTATCATGGGGGCGATGCAGGCCAGGCGGCATTTTCACCTGATGGAACCAGGTTTGCATGGGTTGGAACCCCGGGTGAAGTAAATATGTATGATTTTGACAGATGTAGCGGTACGCTTAGCAATGCGGTACATTTACCTATTTATCCTGATTATGTGGATTCGGGGTACCTGCAATACGGTCTGGCATTTTCGCCTAATTCGAGATTTATGTATATAGCACAAACAGGCTATATTCTCCAATTTGACTTACAATCAACAGATATTATGAACAGCGTAGATACGGTAGGGCGTTATTACCGTTCGCATGATAGTCTTTCTTTGCCCGGCACCTTTTTCCTCATGCAATTAGCGCCTGATGGCAAAATATATGTAAGTGCCACCAATGGTATTAAATACCTGCATGTAATTAATAACCCCGACCAAAAAGGCGATAGTTGTAATTTTGTAAATTATGGGTTTCCATTACCACACTCAAACTCATTTGGCTTGCCCAGTTTTCCCAATTACCGCTTAGGGCGGCTGATAGGAAGTGAGTGTGATACTATTTACTCGGACATCAGACACCAGACACCAGACGAAAGACAATTAAAAATCTTCCCCAATCCGGCTAAGGACTATACAATTATAGATTATGGTTACACCGACTGGAGCAGAGGTGGCGTGAGCATGGAAATCATCAATGAGTTGGGGCAAATGGTGCACAGCCAGCAACTGCCCATGTACAGCGGTTTTCAAAAGATGGATGTAAGTCAATATACCGGTGGAACATACATGGTGTATATCAAGCGGGCAAATGAAATTGTTGCAACCGATAAATTTATAAAGCAATAATTTTGTATTTGTCCCCGCTTGCAGCCTGTCCCGCCAACGGCGGGAGGGGCAGGGGGTGGTTGTATTTTTTCTTTCTTCCCCCTTCGGTTGGTGCTAATCCACTAATCGTTAAACGTAGCAGGGGTTGGGGTAAGGCTACTCGCGCCAGTAGGTAGCGGCACTCCCTTTAGGGAGAAATTTCGACGGAACAAAGTGAAGTCGAAATGGAGGGCGGCGTAGGCCGGTTTGGTGGTGGAGTATTTAAAAACTCTCCTCCTAAATTTTAGGAGGAGTGGATGCCGGTGCTTCGCACCGGCAGACGAGGTGGTTTGTATTTTGCTTCCATTCTGCAAATCCAGGTTCAAACAATTGCATTAAGCCTCCCCTTTAGGTACATATCCTGACCGAAGCGTCAGGAGGAGGCCTGCCGCAGGCAGGTTTGGTGGGCTTGTATTCCCCCTTCTTTACTTTGTAGAGAAGGGGGTAGGCGGATGAGTTGGTATTTTACCCTTCGTGTCATAGCGTAGCCTTGCCTGTAACTATTGCTTATGGGGCCAAACCGGTATTATCTCAATACGCAATACTAATATCTAACATCTATCGGTAAGTACTGCCGCCGCTAACAGTGGGGCAGCGTATTTTCATAATGGTGTACGAAAGGGTTACACCCATTATCAGGTATTTATCAAAGCCGCCATCGCCGCGCTGAAAGCCCGGCTGGGCGCTTTCGTTGCCATGGTACGATAAAGCGGCTGCCAATCCGCCCGAGCCGCCCGGCAGGTCAACATAACTGGGGTATTTGCCGCTTACATCGTCTAAATACTTGGTGGTGGTTATGCGCAGCCCGCCTTCCACCGCCACATTCCAAAAACGTGCAAAGCTCAATTTAACCCCGCCCACAAACGGAAAAGCAAAACTGTACAGCTTATATTTTTTTACGCCCGAATAGCTGGGGTTATTCTGCCCCTCGGTGCCAAGCGGCTGTAGGTAATACCACTTGCCGTTGTATTGCGCTTCGGGGTTAAAGAAAAACAGGCAAAGCCCGGTGCCTATATAAGGTGTAAACCAATGCTTCTTGCTCTCTTTATCGTATTTTAAAAAGTTGAATTCTATCATTGACGACAACTCGAAAATGTTCGTCTTAAACGAAAGGTCCCGCTGTTGGTTCCATGCATCTTTTATCGAATTATCGTAAAACTCGGCCTGTCCCCAGTTAAAAGTGTTGCGCCATGCCCCGCGGTATTTAATATTATACCGGTAAAACACCCCCGCCGAGGGCCTTACGTATTTGAAAGAAGCACGGGTATTCAGGTCGCCAAAATAATTGCATACCCCGCCGGTTAAGCCAAACTCATGTATTTGCGCAAAACCCAAGCTGCACAGCAACAGCAGTGGCAAAAGCAACAGGTATGGTAAGCGCTTTGTCAAATGAGGTGCGAAATAACACACTAACGGCCTAATTTACAAAATGTTGCCCCGGTAACAGCCCCAATCCTTAAATGCGGCCCTTAATTCCGCTGGTCGGTGCCCCAGTTTAGCTTACTCTTTAAGGCCGAAAGGAAGCTTTGGTCGTTTAACCTTACAATATTGGCGCCGAAAGAGGCCTTTTTTATAGCTAACTGGTAACTCGAATCTATGGATTTAAACCGCGCATCCATAGTGCATAAAAAACTATCGCCCCGCCCCGAAATTTCAAACGAAAGCACGGCATCATCGCTCACTACCATAGGCCTTACGCCCAGGTTGTGCGGCGCCACCGGTGTAATTACAAAGTTGCCCGAGGTGGGGTAAATAATAGGCCCCCCGCAGCTTAGCGAGTAACCGGTACTGCCCGTTGGCGTGGAAACTATTAAGCCATCGGCCCAGTAAGTATTCAGCAATTCGCCGTTCAGGTAGGCGGTAACGGTTATCATACTGCTTTGGTCGCGGCGCTGTATGGTCATATCGTTCAGGGCAAAACTATCTTCAAAAAGTGGCTTGTTGCACTCCACTGCCAGTAACGACCGCTTGTCAATAAAATACTGTCCGCGCTCTACAGCGTCTATCGCGTCGTGTAGTTGGTCTTTCCCCAGGCTGGCCAAAAAACCCAGCCTGCCAAAATTGATACCAAAAATAGGTATTTCACTTTCCTTTACCATTACCACACTGTCCAGTATAGTGCCATCGCCGCCTATGCTAAGCACCACTTCGGTTTGCCCCTTTATATCATTAAAGTTTTCAAAGGTGTCAAAACTGCCTGCCGGCCTCGACTCTTTGCCCAACAGCGCGGCAAAATTCTGCTCAATTACATACTTCATCCCTTTTTTATCAAGGTAATAGAACATTTCATGCAAATAAGGGGCGTTCTTATCACTCAGGGTTTTACCGTAAACAGCTATCATTCCAATGGTTTAGTTGCCAAAAGTAAGCATTACCACCCATTGTATTCATTATGAGGTTGTATTGCCTTTAAAATTCAGTGCTTATAGGCGCTTTCAGCAGTAAAAAAATTTTCTGGCAAATAAAAAAGCCGCCCGTTTTGCAGGCGGCTTTGTATAAAGTATCCTTAGGTGGCAATATACTGCCACCGGTGCGTTACAGCTTGCGTTGTACTTCTATCTCTTCAAATACTTCAAGCACATCGCCCACCTGTATATCCTGGTAGTCTTTAATCTGCACACCGCACTCAAGGCCGCTTACTACTTCTTTCGCATCGTCCTTAAAGCGTTTCAGCCCGGCTATATTGCCGGTGTGTATTACTATGCCATCGCGTATTACGCGTACTTTCGATTTGTTCAGTATTCGTCCATCGCGCACAAAGCAACCGGCAATGGCGCCCACTTTGCTTACGTGTATTACGTTCTTCACATCCAGGTTGCCTATTATCTTCTCTTCAATCTTAGGCTCTAACAAGCCTTCCATTGCGCTCTTGATTTCGCCAATAGCGTTGTAGATAATTGAATACAGGCGTATATCCACGCCTTCGGTTTCGGCAATCTTCTTGGCATTGGCCGACGGGCGTACGTTAAAGCCAATCACAATCGCATCCGAAGCCGTTGCCAGCAACACATCTGATTCTGAAATGGCGCCCACGCCTTTGTGTATAATCCGTATCTGTATTTCCTCGGTTCCTAATTTCAATAACGAATCGGCCAGCGCTTCTACCGAGCCGTCCACATCGCCTTTTATAATCAGGTTCAATTCCTTAAAGTTGCCCAGTGCCAGTCGGCGGCCAATTTCATCCAGCGTAATGTGTTTCTTGGTGCGTATACCGGTTTCGCGTTCAATTTGCGCGCGCTTATTGGCCAGTTCTTTGGCATCCTGTTCGTTTTCAAACACCTTAAACTTCTCCCCGGCTTGTGGGGCGCCGTTAAGGCCCAGCACTTGCACCGGTGTGGACGGCCCGGCCTCTTTTATCTTGGTGCCTTTGTGGTCAAACATGGCTTTAATACGGCCATAGTAAGGCCCGGCAACAATAATATCGCTCATCTTCATGGTGCCGGCTTGCACCAAAAGTGTGGCTGTATAGCCCCGGCCTTTGTCAAGCGTGGCTTCTATTACCGAACCCACCGCTGGTTTTTCAGGGTTGGCTTTCAGTTCAAGCAGGTCGGCCTGTATCAATATCTTATCCAGCAACAGGTCAATATTCAGGCCCTTTTTCGCCGAAATTTCCTGGCTTTGGTACGGGCCGCCCCATTCTTCCACCAATAAATTCATAGAGGCCAACTGCTCGCGTATCTTATTGGCATTAGCGCCGTCTTTATCAATTTTGTTAAAGGCAAAAATCATAGGCACACCAGCACTTTGTGCGTGGTTTATAGCTTCACGTGTTTGTGGCATCACCGCATCGTCGGCAGCAATTACAATTACGGCTACGTCGGTAACCTTGGCACCACGGGCACGCATGGCGGTAAACGCTTCGTGGCCTGGTGTATCTAAAAAGGTAATCTTTCTTCCGCTGGTGGTGGTTACCTCGTAAGCCCCTATGTGCTGGGTAATGCCACCGGCTTCTTTTGCGGCAACATTTGTTTTACGGATATAATCCAGCAACGATGTTTTACCGTGGTCAACGTGGCCCATAATAGTTACAATAGGGGCGCGTGGTTGTAGTTCCTCCGGCGTATCGGGTTCTTCCTCTTTAAACGCCGTTTGGTCGGCTGCCGAAATAAACTCCACTTCAAAACCATTCTCGGCGGCTACCAGTTCAATAATAGTGGCATCAAGGCGCTGGTTAATAGATACAATTACCCCCAGTTGCATACAGGTTTGTATAACCTGCACCGGCGGTATATTCATCAGGCTGGCCAGTTCGGCTACCGAGGTAAACTCAGCTACCTGTAGCTTATTGTCTTTTAAGCCTTCCTGTTCAGCGGCTAATTTTTCCTGTTGGGCTTCGCGTTTGCCCCGGCGCAGTTTCGAACGGTCGCTTTTACTGGTTTGCGCCTGTATTTTAGCCATTGTGGCCCTTATTTTATCCTCAATCTCCTTCTCGCTTATCTCGGCAGGTACCGGTGCGCCCTCGCTGTGCTTAACAGTATCCCTTTTCCGCTGAAAATTCTCTACTTTCTTATCGTAATACTGGTCGCTGTCAAGCGGGGCCCGTTCTTTTTTCTTTACCAGCTTGCGGGTGCGGTTCTTTTTCGCTTCGCCACCCTCCTTGTTGTCGGCTTTGGGCTCTTCTTTTTTCTTCGGCTTTTCCTCAAACTTGGTAAGGTCTATACGCCCTACTTCTTTGGGCCCTTCCAGCGTTTGGTACTTGGTTTCAATTTTCTGCTCAGGTTCGGGTTCGGGCTCCGGCTTTTTCTTTTTAGCTTTTTCTTCCACTACCTCCGGGGCAGCTACCGGCGGCTCTTCTTCTTTCTTTTTCTTCTCTTTCTTACCTTTATCAAGGTCAACACTGCCTACTACTTTTGGCCCTTCCAGTTGTACGCGCTCGGCGGCTATAGTGGTTTCTTCTTCCTTATGGGCCAGGTTGGTTTTAATCAGTACATCTTTTTCCTCTTCTTTCTTTTTAGGTGCGGTGGCAATTGTGTCCTCTGGCATTTCCACGGTTTCCTTCTTCGTCTTGTCTATTTTGGTATTGTCGGCCTGCTCTTTTATAGCCTTGTCAGTACCAAAAGCTTTTTCCAGCGCCGACACCATTTCGGCGGTCAGTTTAAAAGTCGGTTTGTCCTCCACGGTAAAACCACCCTCCTCCAGTTTCTCAATAACGTGGCTCATGCTCACGTTAAACGTGGAAGCGGCTTTTGCCAATCGCATACTCGTTGCTTCTGCCATAGTTTGTTTTTAGTGATTTATATCTGCAACAGGTGGCCGGTAACCGGCGAGCGTTAGCCACCTGCTACCAAATCACTTGTTGTTTGTTTTTTGTCGTCGCGTCCTCATCTCAAGAATCAAGCTTTGCCTTCATCCTGAAACTCGCTCTGCAGAATCTTCCTTATTTCCTTAATGGTTTCTTCCTCAAGGTCGGTCCTGCGTACCAGTTCATCATCGTTAAGCGCTAATACGCTACGTGCCGTATCGCAACCTATCTTTTTCAGCTCATCTATCATCCAGTCATCTATCTCATCTGCAAATTCTTCCAGGTCAATATCGTATTCCTCCTCGTTGCCCTCTTCGTTTTCGCGGTAAACATCAATTTCAAAACCTACCAAACGGCTGGCCAGCTTAATGTTAACACCGCGCTTGCCAATAGCCAATGATACCTGGTCGGGTTTCAGGTAAACCGAAATACGCTTTGTTTCCTGGTTTATATCTATCGAGGTAATTTTTGCCGGGGCCAGTGCACGCTGTACCATCAGCGAAAGGTTATTCGTGTGGTTAATAATGTCAATATTCTCATTCTTCAGCTCGCGCACAATCCCGTGTATGCGCGAACCTTTAACGCCCACGCAGGCGCCAACCGGGTCTATACGGTCATCGAAAGATTCAACCACCACCTTGGCTTTTTCGCCCGGTTCGCGCACAATATTCTTTATTACAATCAGGCCGTCAAAAATTTCGGGCACTTCCTGTTCCAGCAGTTTTGCCAAAAAGGCATTATCAGTACGCGAAAGGATAATTACCGGTGTACCATTGCGCAGTTCCACCTTCCTTACCACAGCACGCACAGTTTCGCCCTTCTTAAAAAAATCGGTTTTTATCTGTTCCGACTTTGGTAGCAATAACTCGTTATCTTCCTCATCCAGCAGTAGGATTTCCTTCTTCCAAACCTGGTAAACCTCGGCCGAAATAATTTCGCCTATACGGTCCTTATATTTTTTAAATATTTCATCCTTCTCCAGGTCACCCACACGCGATGCCAGTGTTTGGCGGGCAGCCAAAATAGCCCGGCGGCCAAAACTTTCAATTTCAATTTTCTCGTAGGTTTCCTCGCCTATTTCAAAGTCCTCTTCCAGGCCTTTGGCTTCAGTAATGCCAATTTGGGTAATCGGGTTTTCTACCGCATCATCGGCTACAATTTCGCGCCTGTGCCATATTTCAAGGTCGCCCTTATCGGTGTTTACGATAATGTCAAAATTATCTACATCGCCGTACTTTTTGCGCAGCAGGGTACGGAAAACATCTTCAAGCACCTTCATCATAGTAGGGCGGTCAATGTTCTTCATTTGCTTGAACTCGCTAAACGAGTCAATCAGTTCTAAACTGTTCATGGCTTTTGATTTTTACCCACACGCTGCCCCCTCTGGGGTTTGTTTAACGGGCGGGTTGTTAAACAATTACTGTTTGAAATTTTTATGTTTTGGTTATCAAATACTTTTAAAACTTAAACTGCAATACCGCCTTTTTTATCTGGCTGTAGGGCAGCACATATTCCTTTGCTGCTTCGGTGTTCTCGCTGGCGGCCTTCTTCCCCTTCTTTATTTCCGGCTCCTGCACCAGTTTTATTTTTTCATCATCTGCTTCGGTTAGTACACCTTCTACTTTTACCCCATCGGTTTTAACCACTTCCAGTGCGCGGCCAATGCGTTTTTTGTATTGGCGGGGTACCTTTAGCGGGTTGTCCATGCCCGGGCTCGAAACCTCCAGTATATAATTAGCCGGTACCAGGCCGCTACCATCTAAATGCTTTTCAAGAAAGCGCGAAATAAAGGCGCAATCATCTATATGTATCCCTTCATCGCTATCCAGGTACACCTCTATTTTCCGCCCCATCGAAAACTTTATGTCCACCAAAAAGAGGTTCTTTTCGTCCAGCGTGGGTTGTAGCCAGCCT
>DASZPC010000060.1:0-2451 GCA_035550455.1 Chitinophagales bacterium
TTAGTAGTGCCGTTGCCATCAACTATAGCAGCCAGGTAAATACCGGCAGGTAAAGCGGCCACATCCAGTTTTACGGTTTTGCCCTGGGTTTTATTTACCGCCATTACCTTTTCGCCTATGGCGTTGTAAATTTCAATAGCAGTGTAGTTACTGGTAATGGCATCGGTATTGCGGCTCATATCAATTACCAATTGGCTGGCGGCCGGGTTGGGGTACATATTTATACCGGCTAATTGCAGTTCGTTGATGCCTTCGCAGCCAAACTGCACCGTATCGCATTTAGAAACGCTGCCAAACTGGTTAGTTACTGTTAAACACACCTGAATTACACTGTTTGAATACGGAACGTCTTCATAATGCACAAAATTTCCAGTCATGGTTGAATCAGTACCAGGGTTAGTAGGTATATCATGGAAAACCCATACTGCGCCTGCACCATTCGCCGAAGTATTCGTAAAATATCCCCCATCGCACACCACAAGCGAATCAGTAAAACTAACCACTGGCAGCAAGGCCGGGTTCTGATGGTCGGTTACCACCAGCATAGCCGTATCGCACAGGGTGGGTTGGTTGGTATTGCATACCACATACCAGGCGGTATCGTTACCGGTAAAAGTACTGTCAGGTGCAAATGTTACATTGTTGCAACCCTGCTGGCTAAAGTAATTGGAGCCGTACACAGCAGTAATGCAAAAGGCATCGTTGCTGGGGCTGTGGTCGTTGGCCGTTACATTAATAGTGCCGCCATTGGGTTGCAATACGCTGGCGGTATCATCTACCGCTACCGGCGCCAGGTGCTGCTGGCTTACAGTAATTAACACCATGCCCGTATCGCACAGCGTTGTTTGTACCGTGTTACAAATAATATAATAACCGGTGTCTGCCCCTGTTGAGCCGCCCGATGAATGGAATACAATATCATTACAGCCCTGCACGCTCATATTCGCATTGCCATATACCGCGGTAATGCAAAACGCATCGCCGCTGGGGCTGTAATCGTTAGCCGTTACGTTAATTGTATCAATAGCCGGTTGGGTAACACTGCTGGTATCGTTAACCGCTACCGGCGGCTGGTGGCTGGCTACTATGCCGGTTACATGCACACTATCGCAGTAAGTATTGCTGCCATTGGGGTTGCTTACGGTTAAGCAAACATAATAAGCGCCATTGGCCGCGTACGTATGGCCGGGGTTTATGCTGGAAGACGTAGCCCCATCGCCAAAAGTCCAGGCGTAGGTTGTAGGGCTACCGGTGCTGGTATTGGTAAAGTTTATAAGCCCACCGCCTGCTGCCGCCCAGGTAAAATGCGCCACGGGCGCGGGGTTATTGGTTACATGCACGCTGTCGCAGTAGGTATTGCTGCCGCCTGCATTGGTAACGGTTTCGCATACATAGTAAGTACCGTTGTAGGTATAGGTATGGCTTGGGTTTTGTTGGTTGCTGGTATTGCCATCGCCAAAGTTCCACGAATACGTGGTAGGGTAACCGTCGGTATTATCCGTAAAATTAATAACCCCTGCGCCACCTGCTGCCCAGGTAAAGTGGGGCACCGGTGCTGCTGGTGGGGTAAGTGAGTATTTAGCATCTTTTACATTGCCGGCAGAATCGTAATCAAAGCTAACTAAAGCACCCTTAGTTTCCTTCGCTAAATAGCTGAACTCAAGCGTGGTTTCGGTGTAATCTTCAACGGTAATGGTAGTACTAAAAACTGTAGTAGCCACAATATTAGTGTGCCTCGTATCTTTACGGGCATCGCGAAGGCCCTTATAGGCGCCTACCGGGGTAACTACCTTGCCCCAACCGTCAATAGTATCCGTATAGGTATCGGTAACAGTAAGAATAACACTGTCAGCAGGCCAGCCCTGCCCTACCCAACTGGCTGGTATAGCCTGCCTAAAGCCCCAACTGCCACTATAAGTTGCCCCATACTGGGTGGTAAAGTGGTATAAATCTTCTACCGGGCTATACTTAACATAAATAGTGTGCCCGCCAATTACCCCTTGTAAGCCTTCTACATCATTCTTGGATGAATTGGTTTGAAGCATCACATAATTGGTATAATCAAGTGTGGCAGCCACTGTGGCGCTCGGAAAATTGGTTTGTTGCGTGTTATTAAGGCTTACATAGTGTACCGTATCGCGCTTATATACATGGGTAAGCCCGCTAAAATCGTAGGTTTGGTTAGCGCCCGAGTTGCCATAGTGAATGGTATTATTAGTCTGTGGCGAATCGGTAACCAATATTTCCGACCAACCTGCCGTGGGCATATCGCTGCTGCTTAATGTAATTTGCGCCTGTGTATGTAATATTGATAAAATAATAAGTGTAGCCAGGGTAAACCTTATTTTCATTGCTGTTGGTTTTGGGGGCTAAAACTAAAAACAATTCCGTTAATTTCAGGGGCATTTCTCCACCCAAACCAAGCCTGTTTCCACAACAAAATAATAGGTA
>DASZPC010000061.1:0-3678 GCA_035550455.1 Chitinophagales bacterium
TACTCTTAAAGCCTTTCATAATACCGCGTACACTTTCCTGTATAAAAGTTACTATTTCATCTTTCTCTGCACTATCAGGTATATCTGCCTGAATAATTTTCAGTGCAGTACTGGTATTGTAGCCCCGTATATAAAGCGTACGGTAAACATCCAGTACCTGGTTAATCTGTTCGGTACTGTAACCACGGCGGCGCAAGCCTATTGAATTTACCCCGGCATAGGTTGTGGGGTGCCTGGCAGCACGCACAAATGGCGGTATATCTTTATTCACCAAACAGCCGCCCGATACAATTACATGCCGTCCAATACGCGAAAACTGCTGAAAGTTAGTAGCCCCGCCCAATATTGTATAATCGCCCACCTCTACGTGCCCGGCAAGGTTGGCATTATTGGCCACCACGCAGTTTTTGCCAATAATACAATCGTGTGCCACGTGTACATAGGCCATTAAAAGCGTGTTATCGCCTATCACGGTTTTCATGGAAACTTCCGTCCCCTTATTCACCGTTACATATTCCCTGATAGTTACATTGTCGCCAATTTCAACCATCGACTTTTCGCCCTTGTATTTTAAATCCTGCGGAATAGCCGAGATGACTGCACCGGGAAATATCCGGCAATTTTTGCCAATCCTGGCCCCCTCCATAATCGTTACATGCGAACCTATCCAGGTTCCTTCGCCAATGGTTACATCTTTTGAAATAGTAACAAAGGGCTCAACCACCACATTATCTGCCACTTCGGCCTGGGGGTGTATGTACGAGTATGGTTGGTTCATTTATTTCCCTTCTTTTCGTTGAATTTTTGCCATTAATTCAGCTTCGCTTACCAGCCTGTTGCCCACATAAGCCGAGCCGCGCATTTCAATAATACCGCGACGCATGGGCGCTACCAATTCCAGTTTAAAAAGAACAGTATCGCCCGGCACCACCTTCTGCTTAAATTTTACATTATTTATTTTCAGAAAATAGGTATCGTAGTTATGCGGGTCGGGCAGTTTATGCAAAACCAATATGCCACCTGTTTGCGCCATGGCCTCAATCTGCAACACACCGGGCATTACCGGGTTTCCCGGGAAATGCCCCCTGAAAAATTCTTCATTAAAAGTAACGGCCTTTACCCCAACTACCTCAGTATCGGTAAGGTAAATCACCTTGTCAATTAATAAAAAAGGGTAGCGGTGCGGCAATATCTTTTCAATTCCCATGGCATCGTACACGGGCTCTTTATTAGGATCGTAAGCTGGGGCAGGGTCTTTCATCCGCTCCTGCTTAATATGGGCTTTCATAATTTTCGCAAACTCAACATTGTGCTTGTGCCCCGGCTTGGTAGCTATAATATTGGCATTAATCGGTGTTCCTATAAGCCCCAGATCACCAACAACATCCAGCAGTTTATGGCGGGCTGGTTCGTTATGATGGTATAGGTCAACATTATTTAAAATACCTTCTTCCACCACTTTAATATCCGGCTTGTTAAACATAGCCGCCAGCTTTACATGCTCTTCAGGGGTTATGGGTTTATCTACTACTACTATGGCGTTGTTCAGGTCACCACCGCGTATCAAACCCGCTTCGTAAAGCATTTCAAGTTCATGTAAAAAAGCAAAGGTGCGGGCAGGTGCTATTTCCTTTTTAAAATCGGCAACCTTATCAAGGGTGGCATGTTGCTGCCCCAATACTTCGCTTTTATAATCAATCAAAGCGGTTACCTTATAACGGTTACTGGGCATAGCCAGGTATTCAACCCCGTTTTCCTTATCAACGTAATGTATATTCTGCCTTAGCTCAAAAATATCGCGTTCTTCATTCTGTTCCTGTACACCGGCTTTTTCAAGGGCCTCCACAAAATACTTGGCACTACCATCCATAATAGGCATTTCAATGCCATCCAGCTGCACCAGGCAATTATCAATTTGTAAGCCAACAAGGGCGCTCATTACATGCTCAACCGTAGCCACCATGGCATTGCCTTTTTCAAGGGTGGTGCCCCGTTGCACGGTTGTTACCAGGTCGCAATCGGCTGGTATAATAGGCTTGTTTTCAAGGTCAATACGCTGAAATTTGATACCATGGTTTGGGGGGGCCGGAACAAATTTAACTGTTACGTTACTGCCTGTATGCAAACCAACCCCTGTTAAAGAGGCCTCAGTTTTAATAGTTTGCTGGTACGAATGCGTCATCAAAATTTTCTTAAAGGTCGCAAAACTAAAATTTTACCAAATATCATACTGCTTTAATAGTAAATTCATACGTCCCTGTCCTTTAGCTGTTTTTCAAGCGCATCCACCCTTTTCAGCAGTTCAGGCAATTTTGCCATGGCTGCCAGTATGCGGTAGTGTTCCCGCGCATCAATAGCAGGCGCCCCCGAAATCCCTTTTCCCTTTTCGGCTACATCCCGTATTACTGCCGCCTGGGCCTGTATTTTTACCCCATCGGCAATAGTAAGGTGGCCTGTAATACCGGCCTGCCCCCCTATCATTACATTCCTGCCTGTTTTGGTACTGCCCGAAATGCCCGCCTGGGCAGCTATGCCGGTGTTTTCGCCAAGTTCAACATTATGTGCGACCTGTATCAGGTTATCAAGTTTAACGCCGTCTTTAATTAATGTAGAGCCTATCACTGCGCGGTCAATACAGGTATTGGCGCCCACCTCCACATCATTGCCTATTACCACATTGCCAGTTTGCGGAATCTTTTTGTAAGTACCATCAGGCTGTGGGGCAAAGCCAAAACCATCGGCCCCAATTACCGCGCCCGAATGTACGATAGAGCGCTTTCCAACCTTGCAATCGCTGTAAACCGAAACATTGGCATATATAATAGTGTCATCGCCTATCTCCACATTATCTCCCACATATGCATTCGGGTATATCTTTACATTATTGCCCAGTTTGGCCCCATCGCCCACATAAGCAAATGCCCCCAGGTAAAGGTTGGCGCCATAAGTTGAGGTTTTTCCAATACGGCTTTGCGGGTCTATACCGTTAGTTTTATTGCTGTTGCTCATAGCCGCATACAATTCCATCAACTTCTGGAAAGCCGCATACGGGTCGGGCACACGCAGTGCCGCAGCTATGTTTTCGGTATTATAAGTAAGGTTTTCATCACAAAGCAAAATGCCTGCCTGCGCAGTTTGTGCGTAGTGGTAATACTTGGGGTTGGCTAAAAAACAGAACGAATCTTTGTCAGACTCTTCTATCCTTGCCAATTTAGAAACTTTCGTATTGGGGTTGCCTTCTAACTTTGCGTTCAGCAAAACCGCCAATTCTTTCGCTGTAATCTCCATCAATCAGGGTCAGTAATTGTCAATTAACGTGCTATTTAAAATATATTGTACAAAACATTGCCCCCTGTCATTTTTATTTTTGTCCCCCCTTTACACTTTACTCGCCAGTGGCTTGGGGTAAAATAAAAAATACTTGGTTACAGGCACGCTTAGTACCGATATATTTAGCTGGTCGCTTGCTTGTGCTATATCGCGCAGGCGCCCTTTACTATCCATAATATTAATGCGGTCTTCAATGGGGTTATAAGCATAATTGGAGGTAGCATCTGAAAACACCAGGTAGCCAGCATCGGCTTTGCTTATCCTATATTTCTTCGCGGCCTTTTCAATCAGGGTATTAATATCCTTGTAAGGAAAAGCCGTATTGCTTATTTCAATTTTAAACAGTCT
>DASZPC010000062.1:0-3966 GCA_035550455.1 Chitinophagales bacterium
AGACGATGCTAAAGCTAATGGAGGCTTTTGAGGCAAAGGAAAAACTGCTCGATAGTAGAAATTACAGGCCGAAGAAGGAACAGCGGGGAAAGTATTAAAAAATAGGCAGCATAATCTTTAGTAATTGCCACTAAAGGCCCAATACAGGGCTATGTATAGCACATAAATAGGCGAAGAAGTTGGGCGGGGTTAATCTTTACTTATTACTGACAGGGGCAGCATAATGCGGAACACCGAACCGCCGGTGGCGTTATCTTCAATAGCAATTTTACCGCCCAAGCTTTCGGCAATTTTTTTACAAATAGCCAGCCCTATACCGGTACCGGCGTATTGCTTTTTGGTGTGCAGCCGTTGAAATAATTGAAATGCTTTTTCGCGTAAATGTTCGGGTATGCCTATGCCGTTATCGGTAACCGAAATTTCCAGGGCATCCCGGTAAATGCGGTGGTGCAATTTAATAGTGGGCGAACCGCTTTCATTGTATTTTATACCGTTGCCCACTAAATTCTGGAATAGTTGCAGCATCATCGTCCTGTCAGCCATAATAGTTGGCAGGCCCGAAAAAATAACCATTGCGTTTTTATCCTTAATCAGCAATTCCAGGTTCATAGATATTTCTTCTATTACCGTGTTCAGGTTTACCGCTGTAATATGCGGGTTGGCATCTACTTTGGCAAGGCGCAGCATATCAATTATCAACTGCTCCATACGCCGTGCGCCGTCAACAGCATAGTTCATAAACTCCGATTGTTGCGGGCTAAGGGTGTCCTTCATGCTTTTTTGTAGCAGGTTCATATAGGCGGTTATCATTCGTAGGGGCTCCCGCAAATCGTGCGATGCCACATGCGCAAACTGTTTCAACTCGTTGTTCGAGCTTTCAAGCCTTACTACATAGTGGTTAATTTCTTCGTTTTTTTCACGCAGCAGGGCCGCCTCTTTTTCTTTCTGCTCCGACTCAAACTCTTTTTTGGCACGGGTTAGCGCCCTTGTTTTTTCTACATCAAAAAAGTATTTCAGGCTTTCGGTGTACTTTTGCTGGTATTCCAGGGCCATTTTATAATCCCCCTCCTCGGCCAGGTATTTCGATAGCAGCGTATATATATTCGAAAGCTCGCGTTTGTTGTCCTGTTTTTTAAAAAGGTCTTCCGATGCCAGCAGTTCTTTTATGCCGTCCTGGCGGCGGTCAACCATGCACAGGGCATCGCCCAGGTTGGTGCGCACCATGGCTTTTTCATAAATCATTTTGCTCTCTTCAAAAAAAGCAAGGGCATCGTTAATATAGCCAAAGGCCTGCTCAAAATCGCGGATGCGCAGGTGCATAATGCCCAGGTTGGCTTTTGAAAGAGCTATACTGTAGGGGTCATTTATCTTAATGTCAATTTCCAAAGATTTATAAAGCAGTTCTATGGCTTTATTGTATTCCTTTTTCTTTTCAAATACACCGGCATAGGCTACATAACTTTTTGAAAGGTTAAAGCTGCTATCTATTTCCTCGTAATAGGCGATGGCTTTTTCCAAATATTCCTCTGAAGGCATATTCAGTTCTGTGGTACTTAAAATAAGCGACAGGTTATAATAAAATGAACCGAGGAAATTTTTTTCGCGCGAGGTGTGTTCTTTCTTGGCTTCTAACTGCTTTAGCCCTTTTAAATAGGCCTCCTGGGCCAGGAATATCTCTCCTTTTAGCTGGTACGAGTTGCCCATGGTCATGTAAATCTTATAAACCATGTCAAAAGTTTCACTTTCGTCCAGTTTGTGCAACACTTCCTGGCAATAGGCTATGGCTTTTTCATAGTCATTGACAACCAGGCAGTTATAAAATGCAAGAATATATTTGGCATTGGCATAATAACGGGGGTTGCCGTTCCTTATGGCATAGCGCATTATCTCTTCTGCCAGCGGAAGGGCCTCTGGCTTTCTTCGCTCAACAAATTTCTCGGCTTTTGAAACCAATTCCTCGAAATCCACGTTTATATCTACCAAGGACACAGTCATGCTTGTTATATACGCATCAGACTAAAAAGAGTTTGGTTTTTTAACCAGGCCAGCGAAGTAGAAGTAAACATTAACAGTATTTGGCGCTACAGGTATATTCCTGTAGATTATTTGAATAATTGGTATATGGCAAAATTTAAACTTAAGCTGATTTCTATTTTTATGATTTTTACCGGCTTAATAAATGCTGGTGCGCCACAAGGGTTTAATTATCAGGCTGTTGTGCGCGATGCGCAGGGCAATACTATTACAGGCCACCCGGTGGTTATGCAGTTTACTATCCATAGCGGTTCGCCTTATGGTACAATAGCTTACCAGGAGCGGGATACGGTAATCCCTAACTCCATTGGCATTATTACAGTAGTTGTAGGCGGTGGCGGCATCATACAGGGGCAGTTTAACCAAATCCCATGGGGCGATTCAACGCAGTTTTTACAGGTAGAGGTGGATGCCGATGCCCAGGGTTCATTTGCCGATATGGGTACTACCCAAATGATTAGTGTTCCTTATGCCTTATATGCCGAAACAGCTGGCAATAATACACCGGGCCCTACCGGAGCTACCGGCTTGCAGGGCGAAATTGGCCCCACTGGCCCTACCGGCCCTGCTGGTAACGATGGTGCAGCAGGGGCAACCGGCCCCGCAGGAAATAACGGCGCTACCGGTGCTACGGGGCCGCAAGGTGCTGTAGGTGCTACGGGTGCACAGGGTGCCACCGGTGCGCAGGGCGTAACCGGGCCACAGGGCATAACCGGTGCTATGGGCGCCACCGGCCCCAGCGGCGATACTTACTGGACCAAAACCGGAAACGATATTTACAACAACAACAGCGGCAATGTGGGTATAAACACTAACTCGCCACAGGCTGCTTTGGATGTAAACGGCTATGCCCGTATTGGCGACATTAACGCACCTATTATTAAAATGGCCAAGTTCACCGGTACTGTTTCTTCGTCTGCCGGGGCAACTACAACACAGGTTTTGGGCATACCCGATAACAAAATCTTGAACGTAAGTGTATTTGTTAATAGCTCATCGGGCGGCTTATTAATGCCACTGCTCGGCCTTTCCGGCGACCAATATAGTTGGGGCATACAATCGCAAACATTCAGTCTTACAACCACCCTGCTAAACTCGGGTAATGTATTAGGCGAACCATATACTATTATGGTTACCTACGAACAATAACCAATTTTATAACTCATTTGCTTCGGCCAGTATAAATGATTTTAACCCCGAAGAGGTTTTTAACCCTCTTCGGGGTTTGTATTTTGGGCACGGCTTTGGTAAAAACTTCCCGCGGAATTGAATTTTAAAATATCTTGCGTTTAAAATCACAAACAATGAAAAAGTATAGCCTGGTTATCATAGCGTTGCTTTTACTGGCAACCGGCGCCGATGCACAGTTAACTTTAAACGGCGTTACCCTGCCCGCTAAAGTTCAAAAAGACAATACATCGTTGATGCTTAACGGCGGCGGAATCCGTAAAAAATTGTTTTTCAAGCTATACACCGCCGGCCTTTATCTTGATGCCAAAAACAAAAACGCCGCCGACATTATTAATGCCGATAAGGCCATGGTAATGCGCTTAACTATTACTTCAAGCGTTATAAGCAGCAGCAACATGAGCGAGGCTATTGAAGAAGGCTTCAAAAAATCAATGAAAGGCAATACTGCCCCGTTGCAAGCTAAAATTGACGAGTTTATTAATACCTTTAAGAAAGAAGACATTAAAGAAGGCGACACCTTCGAAATTTGGTATATCCCCGGCCAGGGCATAAAATCTTACAAAAACGATAAGTTGCAAAGCACTATACCGGGTATGGACTTCAAAAAAGCCCTTTTCGGTATCTGGTTTTCCGACGACCCGGTTGATAGCGACCTGAAACAAGGCCTGCTGGGCAGCTAAACAGGTTTTTGGGCTGCTTCTTTTACCTAAATGCTAAAGTTTGCCAATTATAATATAGTTT
>DASZPC010000063.1:0-2441 GCA_035550455.1 Chitinophagales bacterium
ATTAAACTTAAGCAGATGGTTAGGCTTAATAGCCCACTCATCTTCTACAAAGGCCCCGGCAAACTGCCGCAGGTTATCGGGCAGGGTAAGCATATACATATCAGCAGCGCCTGGCCAGTGCATGGTCATGCTTGCTTTGGTAAAATTGGCGTAGTAATCGGTGCGCAATTCAAGCCTGTTGTTTTTACCGGCGGCAAACTCCATATCGGAGTATGCGCCAGCGGTATAGCTCCACCCGGGCATATCCATAGGCATAGGCGCTTCGGGGCGTTCAGCATTCCCCATTTGATGGTAAATGTGGTTGAAATACACTTTTGTTTCCACCCGCTTTAATGTTCCCTGTAAAGGGTTAACCAGGTAAGCCACCGAACCAATATTGGCACGAGCACGATCAACATCCATAGGCAGGGCCGGGTAGCCTATATTCCAACCCAAATCGCCCATATAATCTAATGTAAGCCACTGTTGTGGCCGTATATTAAACATAGCAGAGGCCAGGTAATTGGCTTTTTCGTAACCTGAATGTGGTACCGAAACCCCACCGGCAGTTTTGTAATCAAAAGCCTTGCGGTAAACCCCGCTTAACCTGAATGATGCCTTCGGGCCACTGGAGCTTACTGCAAAACTTCCGTTATAGCTGTTATTTACACTTGAATAAGACGATGCTGTTGTAAAATAAAAGTCGCGCAAGGGCGTACACTGTGCTTCCTTCATTTCCATATCGAGCGAACCACCCACTGTTGACCCATAGCGGCTACCCGAGGCGCCCTGGGTAAGCGAAATAGCGTTTAAATTTTCGGGCTCGGTGTAAATGGTAGGGGGGTCCATTTTATCGGTACAAGCCCCGAAAATTTTCATGCCATTAATGGTAAGGTTTATCTGCCCGCCACTGTAGCTCCTTAAAACAGGCTCCATGCCATAGTTGCCCCTTCGTATAAGGGTAACCCCGGCAGTGCGTTCCAGAATTTCTTCGGTAGTGGAAAGTTTATCGCGCATGTAATAATTGAGCGAAGGCCCTTCGTTATCAGAACGGCCATTAACCACCACATCAGATAAATTGACCGGCTTACTGGCAAAAAGGGAATCGGCGTGTTGTGCATTCGCTGCACACCAGCTTGCCCCCAATGCTATAAACAGTAATATAAATTTATTACGCATGGCTGTTTAGAAGTATAAATCGAAATAATGTGCGGTATCGGCCATATTACCGTTGTGCATTAAATGTACCATTATGCGCCAGTCGCCGCTCATGTTAAAGTTAACTGAGCCTTTATAATGGCCATTGCCCATGCTAACCGGGTTAACATTATTAGGCGAACTCATGCCCCCCATGGATGGCATAGTAGGCGTAATGTCAACAGTGTAGCTATCATCGGGCACATAACCCATCATGCCCTGCTTACGGTAAATGGCCAGTTCAAAATTGTTAGTACCAAATTTAGGGTCGGTTGGGCCCACCATAGCCACTACCAGGCTTGAGCTATCATCGTTAGCTATAATGGAGTACTCGGTTGAAAGTGTAGGCTGCATAATGCTGACAGTTTGAGAAAAATCGCCCGCGTTGCTGTTTGCAGCATTTACCACATGTATATTAAGCGCCCAGCTGCAATTAGCCCCGCTTGGCATAGTATATACAGCCACGCCATTAAACAATCCTTCCTCCGCAGTTTGGGACGCAGGGCTTTCAGCAGGGCCGTTTGAGGCCATATTGCCCATCATAGTCATTACCGAAGTGATGGTAACGTTTGCCGATGTAAGCCGGTTACCGGTTGCTGAATCGTATAAAGCGATATAGAGTTTATTGTAGCCAACATATAAATCGCCTGCTGCGTATGCCTCCACCTTTACCCCTGCACCGGTAGCATAGCCGGTAGCTATTTTCTGAAGATTTGAGGGGATGGGGTATTGGTCGGTTGTGTTAGTGTCTTTATCCTTTTTGCAGGAAGCAACACCTAATAATATAACAGTACAAAGTACGGCAAAAGATGCCGATAGAAATCGTTTCATAAATAATATCTGAGTTTAAAAGATTAAGAGAAAAATGAACCCAAAAAGAAAAACTCAGATAACGGCAGGCGGATGGAAAATATCAGTATGGCTGATAAATGCATAAGGCTTAGCAGGAAGCAAGCCCAGGTTGATGCGGTTAATATCGAGATGAATACAGAAGCAGTATTTTACAGGCATTTCGGAAACAAAAGCTGTTTCGTTTGATAAAACAGCCGCCGGGATTTTGCTGTGTTCGCCGCCGCCTTTTTCCAACTGCTTGCGCAGGTAACATTTACCATTGCAGTGCATACAAGGCTTATCGCGGTTTTCGCAAAGGTTTTGTGCAATATACTGCCGGTTAATTTCGTAGTTGGCCCAAACCAGAAGGTTAGATGACACTTGCGCAACCAGCGCAACCAAAACTAATATGGCTGCTAATTTTTTCACTTGCC
>DASZPC010000064.1:0-3258 GCA_035550455.1 Chitinophagales bacterium
CAAATAATGCAAACAGGGCAAACCGCTTTTCGTAATATGCTGTAAGCGCCAGAAGGACAAACAATGCAAGGGTAATTTCGGGCAGCACTAAAGCGGACTGCGCCAAAAACAACGGTTGAATAGCCAAAAGCATAACAGCTACTAAAGCTGTAAGGCTATCGAAGTATTTAGTGGTTTTACGGTACACCACAAAAAGCAAAACACTGGATATAAAAAGTGAAAACAGGTGGGCTGCAAAAACATTTTCGCCAAACAGTTTTAAAACAGAAGCACTGAGCGCAACAAAAAACAACGGATGCCCCCTTGAAAGCCACGCGGGTACGGATGCAGGCATCAGGCTTATGCCATGATGGTATTGGTAATCGGCAGCCTGGGTGTAAACGCCCAGTTCATCCCAAAAATAAGGAAGGTGCAAATCGTTCCATTTGAAAATAAAAAGCGCAACAAGCACACCGGCAAAAAGAACATGGTGCAGTTTTTCGGGCCTGTGGGGAGGTAAAACCAACCTATCCATTTGCAGCCCTTGCTTTTGCGGCCTCAAATAAAAAAATACCTGCCGCCACCGAAACATTCAACGACCCGGTAACCCCTACAATAGGTATGGTTATTTTTTCATCGCACAACTTTAAAAGTTCGGGCGATATACCACTGCCCTCCGACCCCATTACAATGGCACAGGGTTCGGAAAAATCAGCCACAGATACAGCTTTAGCGCCTGCCATATCGGCCGCATAAAGTTTAATACCGTTTACCCGCAAAAATTTAAGCGCGGTAACAAGGCTCTTTTCGCGGCAAACGTAAATATTGTTTAGTGCGCCGGCACTGGCTTTCATAGCCACAGGGTTTACCTGCGCCGCCCCCTGCGCCGGGATAATTAAAGCATCGGCCCCAAAACATTCGGCAGAGCGGGCAATAGCGCCAAAGTTGCCCACATCGGTTACGCCTTCTAATACCATCAGCAAAGGGGTTCCACCTTTGGCATAAACATGATGCAATACATCCTCCATAGTTTGGTAAGTAACCATGGAAAGAAAACCAATTACGCCCTGATGGTTGGCTTCGCGATGGCGCGAGTATTTGCGGGCTACATTATCCAGCTTTTCGCGCGGAACGTTTTGTATGGAAGTAACACCATCGCGCAGCAGTTGCTGTATTTCTCTTATCTCATCGCCCGAAGCATTTTTAAGCAACAGGATTTTATCGAATTTCTTACCTGCCTTAATAGCTTCAATAACAGGCTTACGCCCAAAAATGCAAAAATGCTCTTGTGCCATTGGTATATAAATAAAAGCCCCCCAAAATTGGGGGGCTTGCAAATATTATCAAAAATTATTTGGGTGTACCCTGCGGCCCGGCTGGCATACGCACAAAAGCCATCCGGTAATCATTAAAGCCCTTATCAATTTTTGCGCTAAAGTCAGGGGCATCATACTTTTTAACCGTTTGGTCAAGCTCCTGCATTATAAACAGTTGCTCGCGCACCTCGCGGCGTTCCATAAAGGCGCCCTGTGTTAGCTGGTTGTAATAATCCATATCGTTACCACGGGCCTGGTCTAAAGTGTAGTTATAAACCACCTTGTAGTAATCAAGCTCGTTAGCGGCCTTGTCAAACATTTCCTGCAATAACTTGTGGGCTTTTTCTTTTTCGCCTGCCTCATAGTAAATCTCAGGATAAGAGTAATCAAACACCGAATGTGGCACCTGCGAAGGAGGCATTTGGTCTAGCGAGTAATCAATAACCCCGGCAGCTTTCAACCTATCGGCAGCAGCGGCAGCGGTATCGCCGGAAGCTTGCTCCATTTGCGAACGGGCAATGAGCGATTCGGCCAGGCGGCCAAAGTTACCACGGATATTCACCGTCATACGCAGGATATTCTCATCCAGGTAAATATTCGGATTCTCTTTGATGCCTGCAAACTTGAATTTCTTCATCATGTTTTCGTACATCTCGTCTATCCTTACCGGCGCATTATACGGCGAACCGGTGGTATTAATTTTGGGCACAATCCTGTATGTCAGGCCTTCTAACTGGAAGTATTTTTCGAGGCCCATGTATGCATCGGGCGCAACTGATACAGCAAAATATATTGGCCTGTCCATCAGGTTATTGGCTACTATATCAAGCGTTAACAGGTCGTTTTTCAACAAAGTGGTATTACTGATAGTCCATTGCATACGCGAAACCACCTGGCTGCTATCCTCGGGTGAAAGCATGTTCAGTTCTTTCACTTTATTCATGTCAACGTCAAGATAGAAATTGCGGGTAGGCAGATAGTTTTCAGTTTCGCCATTTTGATAACGAACTTTGTATTGGTCATCATCACTGGCAATAAACTTCATTATCTTTTTCAGGTCAACCGGGGTTGATTCGTTCATACGTTGGCTGTAACGTATTACATCGCGGTTACTGCCCTCGTATTGGTCGGGCCTGAAGGAAAGTTTAAGCGGTGCGGCATCGTTTATTTTGTAACGCAGTTGGTCTATGTACCAATCCACACCTAATAGCGAAAGGTTGATAATCCTGATATCAGTCCTTACTCCTTCCACTTCCTGTGCATACCAAAGCGGGTAAGTATCGTTATCGCCCTGTGTAAACAGTACCGCGTTAGGTGCGCATGATTGCAGATAATCAATAGCAAAATCGCGGGCAGCGTAACGTTCGTGGCGGGTATGGTCGTCCCATCCCTGCGAGCCCATTAAAAACGGCGCTGATGCGCAAAGCAATAATACCCCAGCCACAGCAGGCATTTCAGGTAGTTTGGCCTTTTTCCGTAAAAAGTCAATTATGGCTATTACGCCGTACCCCATCCACATACTAAAGGTTAGGAATGAACAGGCAATAGCATAATCGCGGTCGCGCGGCTCAATAGGCGGCTCATTTGAATATATCAACTGCAACACCCCTGTAGTACCGAAGAGGACGAAAAGCATCCAGAAGGTCTTTTCATCATACATCAGGCAATACACCAAGCCTATTAAACCAATAATAAGCGGAATCATATAAAACTTGTTCCTGGCCTTGTTATCGAGCATGGTTTTAGATAAGTGTTCCTGCGGCCAATCGGGTGTGTAGAAATGGTGGCAGTTATCAATAAACGGAATACCACAAATCCAGCGGCCATTATCGTTGGCATAAGTACCTTGTATATCATCCTGCTTACCGGCAAAATTCCACATAAAGTAACGCAGGTACATATAGCCGATTTGATAGGTTGCGAAAAAGCGGATATTGTCCCACCAGCTAATAGCATCCTTCAC